>SKLC01000354.1 GCA_007123425.1 Nitriliruptoraceae bacterium | reverse complement strand
ATTCTCGCCAGTTGGGCTCTACAAGGCAGAATATTGGCGGTTTCGGGCGGTTCGGACCTGGAACTGCGCATTCGTTCGCAACGAAGAAGTCGTCGGTTCAAATCCGATCACCTCCACCACGAGATCCCGGCTGCGCCGCCGGGATTTCGCTGTCTTCGGTGACTGCCGTTCGTTCAGTTGGGCCTCGAGCTGCTCGATGCAGCCCGCCAGAAGTTTTTCAGAGCTCCGGCGGCCGGCGATCGACGACCTCGCGGACGAGGATCACCGACGGGTGCGTGGCGCCGGTCGAGGCCAGGAGCGCACCGAAGTCGGTGTCAGCCGAGACGATGGCCCGTGCTTCGGTGAGCGCGAGGTCGACCGCGTCGCAGGGTGCGGTCCTCGGCGTTCGCATGGCTGCGCTTCGTGCGGAGGCGAGCACGGACGACTCCGCGAGGGACTCCGCTTCAGGCCCTGTCGCCGTCACCCAGGGTCGGCCAGCTCGCGCAGGTGGTCGTCGAGGCCGGGCAGCGCGAACTCGAGGCGCCCGTCGGATCGGGAGCGCAGCAGTCCATGGTCGTGGATGAGCTTCTGCTGGGTGGACGCGAGCTTGGCGCTGGTGCGTTCCAGGGCCGCCGCGATCGTGCCGGGGGTGCGCTCGCGTGCGTCGATGCGGGCTGCGGCGTGCAGGTAGCGGCGCTGCAGTTCCCCGAGGTCGCGGAGCCGGGCCGCGTAGAACTCCTCGATCAGGGGTCGCGAGCGGTCGATGCCGCGGCGGGCGTCGGTGGCGGTGATCACCTCGCCGTCGCCCGCGGCCCACACCTGGTCGCCGACCACGTGCAGGAAGTAGGGGTAGCCGCCGCAGGCGGCCATCGTGGCCTCCAGCGAGTCGGCGTCGAAGACCGCACCGCCCTCCGCGGCCAGCGCCGGCAGGCCCTCCCGCATGTCGGCGTCGGTGAAGGCGCGCAGCGGCACCGGCCGAGAGCGCTCCCCGAAGGTCGAGCCGGCGTCCTTGAGCCGGCGCACCAGGCCGGGCAGACCGGCGACCACCGCTCCCAGCGGCAGGGAGCGGCGCTGCAGCGCTCCGGTGTCGGCGTCGCGCTCGTCGATGACGATGCCCTGGACCTCCTGCAGCGCGTGGAAGAGGTCGCCGAGCGCGCCGAGCTCGATGTTCTGGGCCTCGTCGATGAGCAGCAGCAGGACCGTCTCCCGCTCGTCGGCGAGCTCGGCCACCGAGCTCAGCAGTCGCTCCAGCTCGTCCGCCCGGTCGACGCCGGTGACCGGGGCCACCTCGGCGCGCACACCCCGCGTGGAGATCGTCACGCCCGCGAGGCGTCGCAGGGCCTCACGGCCGGTCTGCTTGAGCGCGCCGGCGAGGTCGTGCTCGTAGAGCAGCGCGGCGAGGTCGCGGCACAGCCGGCCCACGATCGCGTCGCCGCGGGTGGCCGAGGAGCGGACCACCCACCGGCCGAGCTCGATCTGCTCGCGCTCCAACGCGCGCAGCACCACGGTCTTGCCCATCCCCCGGTCGCCGGTCACCAGTCGTGGCTGCTGGTAGATCCCGCGGGCCAGACGCTCGGCCATCCGCTCCAGGTCGTGGAACTCGTCCTTGCGGCCGGCGATCACCCGGGGCAGGTTGCCGAACCCGGGCGTGAACGGGCTGTCGTCGGGGTCGCGACCCATCGCACCTGGCCTTCGAGGTAAACGAGAACATCTTACCTCTATGGGTAACATTACCCGGCTTACCTCGCAACGTCATGTGGGCCGAGCGAATGGCCGAGCTCACTGACGCGGTGACCCTCGGCGCTTCCACCGGGGTCCTGCCCCGTAGATCGTCCTGGGCAGGGCGTCGGCCTATGGCGCGTAGTAGCGCACGCCGTCGACCTCGACGACGCCCAGGTCCTCCTGACGCACCAGCACGTCGAGATGCGCGGCCGTCTCGTTGACCGCCAGCATCCGGTTGAACGCGTCGAGGTCGTCGAACCGGCGCTCCCGCCGGGTCCACGGCAGCGCCCGTGCCACCGCGTACGTGGTGGCGTGGCCGTCGGCCACCGCCTTCGCGCTGGCGCGCAGCCGCTGCTCGTGGTGGACCAGCAGCTCATCGATGCGGTCGTGGGTCGTGGGTCGCACCGGACCGTGGGCCGGCAGCATCTGGAGATCCTCCATGCCACGCACCAGCGCCAGGGAGGACAGATAGTCCGCCAGCGGCGACTCGACCGGCACCTGCTCCAGCCCGATCGAGGGTGTGATGTGGGGAAGGATGTGGTCGCCGGCGAACAGCAGCCCGTTGTCGTGGTCGACGAACACCACGTGGCCCTGGGTGTGCCCGGGCGTGCGCACCACCGACAGGCGGCGACCGCCGACCTCGATGACCTCGTCATCGGTCAACCAGTGGTCGGGCAGCGCGACCAGCGGGTGGTCGACCCTGCCCTCCGCCTCAGCCCGGCGCCGACCCTCGGCGAGCTCCTCCAGCAGGTCGTCCGCGCCAGCCAAGCGCATCATCCGGGACATCGGGTGAGTGTCGTCGGTGCCCTCGTGCTGGTCGATGATCCGCTCCAGCGACGGGCGTTCGCCCTCGCCCAGGGCCACGTGCGTGCCGAACTCGCGCTGCAGCACCACCGACTGCTCATAGTGGTCGCGGTGGATGTGGGTGACCAGCACCCGACGGATCGAGCCCAGGTCCCGGTCGATCGCGGCCAGGCCCTCCTCCAGGTGGGTGCGCGAGTCGCCCAGGGCCCAGCCCGCGTCGATCAAAGCCACCCCGTCGCCCTCGAGCAGCGCGTAGACGTTGACGGCCGCAAGACCGTCGTTGGGAAGCGGCAGCGGGATGCGATAGACGCCCTCCGCGACCTCGAAGGTGCCCCGCCGCTCCCACGCGTAGCGGTCCGCGTCCTCGACCGTGCCGACCCGGCTCTGGTCCTGCTTCGCCACCTTCGCTCCCGTCCTCACCTCATCGCTGAGCGAATGATAGGTAACTGGGGCGAATCGTGGATCTGAACCGCATCCGGCGCACCGGTGGGGCGGGTCACCCGATGCGGCCCAGCACGGCGTCGGTGAACTCGCGCGTGCCCACCGCCCGGGTGCCCTGGACGCGCGCGGCCAGGTCACCGGTCACGACCCCGGCGGCGACGGTGCGCTCGACGGCCGACTCGATGATGTCGGCCGCCTCGCCCCATCCGATGCGTCGCAGCAGCATCTCCGCCGAGAACATCGTGGCGGTGGGGTTGGCCAGGTCCTGGCCGGCGATGTCGGGCGCGGTGCCGTGGACGGCCTCGTAGAGCCCGCGGCCCTCCTCGTCGTTGAGGTTCGCGCCCGGCGAGACCCCGATGCCCCCGATCTGGGCGGCCAGCGCGTCGGAGAGGTAGTCGCCGTTGAGGTTGGTCGTGGCGATCACCTGGTGCTGGTCGGGGTTGAGCAGGATGTCCTGGAACATCGCGTCGGCGATGCGGTCGAGCACGAGGATCCGATCCCCCGGCTCGCCGTCGCAGTCCTCCCACGTCACGGCCTGGTCGGCGAACTCCTCGCGCACGACCTCCCAGCCCCAGTCCCGGAAGGCCCCCTCCGTGTACTTCATGATGTTGCCCTTGTGCACCAGGGTCACCCGGCTGCGCTGACGCTCCTGGGCGTAGCGCAGCGCCGCCCGCACCAGGCGCTTGGACGCGTGCTCGCTCACCGGCTTGATGCCGATGCCGGTGTCGGCGGTGAGCTCCCAGCCGAAGGCCTCGCGCAGCATGCTCCGCAGGGTGTCGCCCTCGCTGCTGTGGGCGGGCACCTCGTAGCCGGCGTAGACGTCCTCGGTGTTCTCGCGGAAGATCACCGCGCTGACCTGCTCCGGATGCCGCAGCGGGCTCGGCAGGCCCGGGAACCAGCGCACGGGCCGCACGTTGGCGTAGAGGTCGAGCTCGCGACGCAGCGTCACGTTGAGCGAGCGGATGCCGCCCGCGACCGGCGTGGTCAGGGGCCCCTTGAGCGCGACCAGATGGTCGGCGATGCCCGTCAGCGTCTCGTCGGGGAGCC
The DNA here is from genome assembly GCA_007123425.1 of Nitriliruptoraceae bacterium. Lineage (GTDB taxonomy): Bacteria > Actinomycetota > Nitriliruptoria > Nitriliruptorales > Nitriliruptoraceae > SKLC01. Next base: position 15,026 of record SKLC01000354.1, on the reverse strand, counting down.
AGCTGCCGGTCTCCTGGTGGGCCCGCTCTCCGGCCAGCAGCTCCGTCCATGCGATCTCGCGCTGCCCGTCGTAGGCGTCCCGCACCGCGGCGTCGACGGCCTGGCGGGTGGCGTCCCACACCTCGGGGCCGATGCCGTCGCCCGCGATGAAGGGCACGATCGGTCGGTCCGGGACGCGCAGCTGTCCGTCCTCGAAGGTGATGGAGGCGTTCATCGTGATCCACGGGTCGGTGAGCGGTCGCGTGTCGCGAGCCCGACCCTAGTCCTGTCCACGGTGCCAGCAGGGGGACCGGCGCGGTCGACCGCTGGGGGTCGCTGCCCGGACCGTGGCGCGACGCGGCGTCGGGCGCGTGGCGGGCATAGACTCACGGCGGGGCACCGGCGGCCGTCTGGCCGACGCCATGGTTCGATCGGGTCCCACCGCGAGCGCGCCACGAGGGGGGCGGGTGGGCCACGAGACCAGGGCAGCCACGACACCGGAAGCGACCGTGCTCGTCGCGGACGACGAGCCCGCCGTGCGCGAGACCATGGTCGTCGCGCTGCGCCGGGCCGGCTATCGCACCCTGCCCGCCGCCGACGGCGACGAGGCGTTCGCGCTGCTCGAGCGGGAGCAGGTCGACGTCGCCCTGCTCGACGTGGACATGCCCGGGCGCAGCGGGCTCGACCTGGTGCGCGCGATCCGCTCCGACCCGCGGCACGAGGAGCTCAACGTCCTGCTCATCACGGGTGACGCGGCCCTGGAGAGCAAGCTCGAGGGCTTCGACGCCGGCGCGCACGACTACCTCGTCAAGCCCGTCGCCCTGGCGGAGCTGCTCGCCCGCGTGGGCGCGCAGCTGCGTGACCGCTCGCAGTGGCAGGCACGGCTCGAGGAGCGGCTGTCGGCCCGTGCCCAGCTCGCTCGACGGCTCGCGGAGGTCGACCCGTCGCTCGCCCTGGGGGCGCTGGAGCGCGAGCTCCGCGACGTGCTCGCCGCACAGCTCCGCCTTCGGCGGCTGACGATCACCCCCGCCACAGCCCGCGATGCCGGGACCGACGAGGGGCTCGAGGTGGAGCCGGGCGACGGGGGCGTGTGGGTCCGCCTCCCGCTGCGGTTCGGCGGGAGCCGCGTGGGCACGCTGGCGGCGCTGATCGACGACGAGGTGGAGGTGGCCGTCTCGACGCTGGGCGACCTCGCGCCGCAGCTGGGCGCCGTGGTCGCCGAGGCCGTGCAGCGGCACGGGGACCTCGCAGGCGTGGACCGCTGGGTGGAGCGCACGATCGCCGCCGACGGGCTGACGGCGGTGTTCCAGCCGATCGTCGCCCTCGACGCTGGCCGGGTCATGGGCTTCGAGGGGCTGACCCGCTTCGCGGACGGCACCCGACCCGACGTCGGCTTCGCTCGTGCGGTCGAGCACGGTGCCGGGCTCGCCCTGGAGACCGCCGCCATCCGACGGATCCTGCGGGACGCGGCCGCGCTGCCACCGGCGGCGTGGCTCTCCGTCAACGTCTCCGGGGGCACCCTCCTGTCGGCCGACCTACCCGGGCTGTTCAACGGCCTCGACCGGGCAGTCGTGCTCGAGCTCACCGAGAACGAGCGGGTGGTCGACTACGAGGAGGTCCGGGCCTGCCTCTCCGTGCTGCCCGACGCCACCCTCGCGGTGGATGACGCGGGGGCGGGCTACGCGAGCCTGCGGCACATCTTCGAGCTGCGCCCCGGACTGATCAAGCTCGACCGGTCCTGGGTCTCCGGGCTCGACGACGACCCCGGCCGGCAGGCGCTCATCGGCGGCCTGACCGGCTTCGCCCGGGTGGTCGACGCGCAGATCGTCGCCGAGGGCATCGAGCGCCCCGAGGAGCTGCTGGTGCTGCGCGAGCTCGGGGTGGGGCTCGGCCAGGGCTACCTCATGGACCGCCCCGCGCCGGCATCGACCGAGCTCGGCACGCACGCCCGGGCGACGGTCCGGCGCATCCTGGACGAGGCCGCGGCGGGATGGGACCCCCGATGACCGAGGACGTGCCCGAGGCCGAGGGGCCGCTGCACTACCAGCTGCTGTTCGAGCAGCACCCCGACGCGATGTTCGCCATGAACGTCGCGGGCCGGGTCGTCGCGGGCAACCAGGCCTTCGCAGAGCTCGTCGGCGAGCCTCTGCAGGCGCTCACCGGCGGCTCGGCGCTGCGGTTCGTGGACCCGGGCGACGTGGCGCGCGTCCGCGCGGAGTTCCGTGCCAGCCTCGCCGGTCGCGTGCGCAGCTACGACGTCCGCGGCCTCGATCGTCACGAGCAGGCGTTCCACGTCTCCATCACCCACGTGCCGGTCACCGTGGACGACGAGGTGACCCTGGTCTACGCCATCCTGCGCGACATCTCGGAGCGCGCGGCCGCGCAGGCGGCGCTCGAGGCCAGCGAGCAGCGCTTCCGTGGGCTGTTCGACGGCGCGGGCGCGGGTATCGCGATCGCCGAGCTCGATGGGCGCTTCGTCGACGCCAATCCCGCCTACCTGGACATGCTCCGCCTCGATCTCGAGGGGCTCCGCCGCACCGATGTCCTCTCGATCATCCATCCGGAGGACCGCGACGAGAACCGGCGCGGCCTCGAAGGGCTGCTCGCGGGGGAGGCCCAGAGCTTCCGCATCGAGACGCGCTGCCTCGCCGGTGACGGTCGTGAGGTATGGGTGCGCGCCAGCGTCTCGCTGATCAGGACGTCCGACGGCAGGCCGCTGCACGTCGCTGCGACGACCGAGGACATCACCGCCGAGCGGCGCGCCACCGAGCGGTTGCGGCGTAGCGAGCGGCTGCGGCGGCTGGCGGGGCAGCTGGCCCGGGTGGGCGGCTGGTCCGTCGAGGTGGACAGCTCCCGGGTGCAGTGGTCCGAGGAGGTGTACCGGATCCTCGAGGCGCCCGAGGCCGAGGAGCCGCCCACGTTCGAGGTCGTCGTGGAGCGCTATCCGGCCCGCTACCGGCACCAGCTGCGCGCCGCCTACGACGCCTGCCGGACCCGCGGGGAGCCCTTCGACCTCGAGGTCGAGCTCGACACCTACACGGGGCGGCGCATCCCCGTGCGCATCATCGGGGAGGCCGAGCACGATGAGCAGGGCGCCATCGGGCGCGTCGTGGGAGCGCTGCAGGACATCTCGGATCTGCGAGCGGCGGTGAGCCAGGCCGAGGAGGCCGCCCGCACCCTGACCACGACCCTGGAGAGCATGTCCGACGCGCTCTACCTCCTGGACCCCGAGTGGCGGTTCACCTACCTCAACGGCCGGGCGGAGCAGCTGCTGCAGCGCACCCGCGACGAGCTGCTGGGCCGTGTGTTCTGGCAGGAGTTCCCCGAGGCGGTGGGCACGTCCCTGTACGAGGCCTTCCACCGGGCGGTGGGCGAGGGAGAGAGCCAGCAGCTCGAGGAGTACCACTACGCGCCCCTGGACGCCTGGTTCGCCGTGCACGCCTACCCGTCCGAGGAGGGCCTCGCGGTCTACTTCCGCGACGTCTCCGAGCAGCACGCCGCGAAGGTGGAGCGCGAGCGCCAGGCGATGCTGCTCGACGAGGCCCAGGACGCGATCGTGGTGCGCGACCTCGACCACCGCGTGACCTTCTGGAACCGCAGCGCGGAGCGCATCTACGGCTGGTCCCGTGACGAGGCCCTCGGCAGGGACGTCCGGGACCTGGTCGGCTCCGACCGCCCGGTGTTCGACGAGGCGATGGCGGTGCTGCTCGCCGAGGGGACCTGGGCGGGCGAGCTCGAGCAGCGCAGTCGGACGGGCGAGGCCCTGGTGGTCGACAGCAGCTGGACGCTCCTGCAGGACGAGGCCGGTCGCAGCAGCGCGGTGCTCACGATCAGCACCGACGTGACCCAGCAGAAGCGGGTCGAGCAGCAGCTGCTGCGCGCGCAGCGGATGGAGAGCATCGGCACCTTGGCCGGCGGCGTCGCGCACGACCTCAACAACGTGCTCTCCCCGATCCTGCTCGCGGCCGAGCTGCTGCAGGCACAGTCGCAGGCGCCCGACCAGGCGAGCCTCGTCGAGACGATCACGACCAGCGCCCGGCGCGGCGCCGACCTGGTCCGCCAGGTGCTCTCCTTCGCCCGAGGCGTGGAGGGGGAGCGCGTCCCGGTCGACCTGAGGGCGCTGCTCCGCGACGTGGAGGCGATCGTTCGCGACACCTTCCCCAAGGACATCCATCTCGGCCTCGAGCTGCCCGACGAGCTGCCCACCGTCGTCGGCGACAGCACCCAGATCCAGCAGGTGCTGCTCAACCTCGCCGTCAATGCCCGCGACGCGATGCCCGAGGGCGGCCACCTGCTGATCCGGGCGACCACCAGCGAGCTCGACGCGGCCTTCCTCGCCGCCACGCCGGGGACCGCGCCGGGGCACTACCTCGTCCTCGACATCGAGGACGAGGGCGCGGGGATGCCCCCGGATGTGGCCGAGCGCGTCTTCGAGCCGTTCTTCACGACCAAGCCGCAGGGGTCGGGCACGGGGCTTGGGCTGTCCACCTCGGCGGCGATCGTGCGCTCCCACGGGGGCTTCCTCCGGGTCTACAGCGAGCCGGGCCGGGGCAGCCGCTTCCGCATCTATCTGCCACGTGAGGGTGCGGCCACCGAGCAGGCGGCGCCGACGGCGGAGAGCGAGCTGCCGTCCGGGGCGGGCGAGCTGGTCCTGGTGATCGACGACGAGGAGCCGGTGCGGGACATGACGCGGCGCACGCTGGAGCGGCACGGCTACGAGGTGCTCACGGCTGCCGACGGCGCCGAGGGCGTGGCCCGCTTCGCCGAGCACCGCGAGGACGTCGAGCTGGTGCTGACCGACATGATGATGCCGGTGATGGACGGGCCCGCCACGATCCACGCGCTGCAGCGACTCGAGGACCAGGTGCCGATCATCGCCACCAGCGGCCTGCAGTCCGACGGCAAGGCGGCCCAGGCGGCGAGCGCCGGGGTGCACCGGTTCCTGTCCAAGCCCTACACCAGCCGGGCGCTGCTCGAGCTGGTCCGCCGGGTCCTCGACCAGGGCGGCTGAGCCTCGCACGGCGTCGCCGACGGCAACCGGCGGATGCGGGACCTAGCCTCGAACGCGCGATGCGTGCCGGCCCGGGCCGGCGCCCGACCAGCGGGGCTCGACATGCGCTACGGCCACTTCGACGACGAGCGGCGCGAGTACGTCATCACGACGCCGAGGACCCCCCATCCGTGGATCAACTACCTGGGCAGCGAGGAGTTCTTCTCCCTGCTGTCGCACCTCGGTGGCGGCTACGTGTTCGACCGTGACGCGCGGCTGCGGCGGCTCACCCGCTACCGCTACAACCACCTGCCGGCGGACGCCAACGGGCGCTACCTGTTCATCAACGACGGCGGGGACGTCTGGACCCCGACCTACCTGCCGGTCAAGGCCGAGCTCGACCACTTCGAGTGCCGCCACGGGCTGGGCTACTCGACGATCACCGGCGCCCGCGGCGGCGTCACCGCCGAGACCACCTTCCTGGTCCCCCTCGGCGAGCACGCCGAGGTGCAGCGGGTGACCCTGACCAACACCTCGTCGGGGACCAAAGAGCTGCGCCTGTTCTCGTTCGTGGAGTTCTGCCTCTGGGACGCCTGGGACGACCAGACGAACTACCAGCGCAACCTCTCCATCGGCGAGGTCGAGGTCACCGGCAGCGAGATCTACCACGTGACCGAGTACCGCGAGCGCCGCGACCATCTCGCCGTGTTCGGCGTCAACGCGCCCACCATCGGGTTCGACACCGACCGCGATGCCTTCGTGGGCCCCTACAACGGGCTGGGCGAGGCCGCGGTGCCGCACGCCGGGCGGCCCACGGACTCGCTGGCCTCGGGCTGGTACCCGATCGGCTCCCACGCCCTGGAGGTGACGCTGGCCCCCGGCGAGTCCACGTCCCTGGTGCTCGTCCTGGGCTACGTGGAGAACGAGCGCGACGACAAGTGGGAGGCACCAGGGGTCGCGAACAAGCGCGGAGCGCGGGAGCTGCTCGAGCGCTTCGCCACCGACGCGCAGGTCGACGACGCCCTGGCGTCGCTGGCCGACCACTGGGACGGGCTGCTGGGCACCTTCCAGCTCGAGTCGCCCGACCCGCGCCTGGACCGCATGGTCAACGTCTGGAACCCCTACCAGTGCATGGTGACCTTCAACCTGTCGCGGTCGGCCTCCTACTTCGAGACCGGCATCGGGCGGGGGATGGGGTTCCGCGACTCCAACCAGGACCTGCTGGGCTTCGTCCACCTCGTGCCCGACCGGGCCCGCCAGCGGCTGCTCGACCTGGCCGCGACCCAGCTGCCCGACGGCAGCGCCTACCACCAGTACCAGCCGCTGACCAAGCGTGGGAACGACGCGGTGGGATCGGGCTTCAACGACGACCCGCTGTGGCTGATCCTCGCCGCCGCCGCCTACCTCAAGGAGACCGGCGACGACTCCCTGCTCGACGAGCAGGTGCCCTTCGACCACGACCCGACGCAGGCCGCGCCCTTCTTCGAGCACCTCCGGCGCGCGTTCCACCACCCCATCGAGCACCGCGGCCCCCATGGCCTGCCGCTCATCGGGCGCGCCGACTGGAACGACTGCCTGAACCTCAACACCTTCTCGCGGGAGCCCGGCGAGTCCTTCCAGACCGCCGAGACCCGGGCGGGCGACGTCGCGGAGTCGGTCTTCATCGCGGCGCTGCTGTGCTACGCCGGGCCGGAGTACGTCAGGATCGCCGAGCGCCTGGGGCATGCCGAGGAGGCCGACGCGGCCCGAGGCCACCTCGAGGACATGCGCCGCGCCATCGCGGAGCACGGGTGGGACGGCGACTGGTACCGGCGCGCCTACGACCACGTCGGCGCCCCGGTGGGCAGCGCCGGCGACGAGGAGGGCCAGATCTGGATCGAGCCCCAGGGCATGGCGGTGATGGCGGGCCTCGGCGTCGAGGACGGCCGTGCGGCCCGGGCCCTGGACGCGACCCACGCGCGGTTGGCCACCCCGCACGGGCTGGTGCTGCTCGACCCGCCCTACACCCGCTACCGCGTCGAGCTCGGCGAGGTGACGTCCTACCCGCCCGGCTACAAGGAGAACGGCGGGGTCTTCTGCCACAACAACCCGTGGGTGATCATCGCCGAGACCGTGCTGGGCAACGGCCGGCGCGCCTTCGACTACTACCGCCGCACCGCGCCGGCCTACCGCGAGGAGGCCAGCGACGTCCACCGGCTCGAGCCCTACGCCTACGCGCAGATGATCGCCGGCAAGGGCGCGCCCCGCCACGGCGAGGCCAAGAACTCGTGGCTGACCGGCACCGCGGCGTGGTCGTTCGTGGCGGTCAGCCAGCACCTGCTGGGCATCCGTCCGGACTACGACGGCCTCGTGGTGGACCCCTGCCTGGGCCCCGAGGTGGCGGACGTCACGGTCACCCGGCGCCTGCGGGGGGCCACCTACCGCATCGAGGTGGTCAACGGCGGCGGACGGGGCGGGCGGCTCACCGTCGACGGCCGGCCCCTGGAGGGCAACCTCGTGCCCTACGCCCCGCCGGGTGCGACCGTGCACGTGCGCTGCGAGGTGCCCGAACCGTGACGTCGACGCCGTGCCGGGGCGGCGGTGCCGGCGCCGCGCCCACACTCGAAGGCCCCCAGCGATGAGCGACGCGGTCGCCACGTTCGATCCCGACCCGGAGGAGGAGCCCTCCGCCCGGGAGCGCCTCGCGACGCTGCTCGAGCGCCGGCTGGACATTCCCATGGCGGTGCTCGCGGCGGTGTGGGCCGGGCTGGTCGCCTACGAGCTGATCGCGCCGCGGGAGGCGATGGGCGCGCTGGGGATCGCGAGCAACGTGATCTGGGGGATCTTCGCGCTCGAGTTCGCGGCCAAGCTGATCGTCGCCGGGCGGCCCGTGCGCTTCCTGCGCCGGCACTGGCCCTCGGTGCTGTTCCTGCTGCTGCCGGCACTGCGGATGCTGCGGGTGGTGCGTGCCCTGCGCGCGGTGCGGGTGCTGCCGGCCGCGCGTGTGGTGGGCTCCTCGTACCGGGCCGTGGGCACCGCACGGGGCCTGCTCGCCGGGCGTCTGCAGTTCCTGGTCGCGGCGACCGGCGTGGTGGTGTTCGGCGGCGGGCAGCTGCTCTACGTCCTCGAGCGGGGGCGGGAGGGAGCGCTGGCCACGCTCGGGGACGCGTGGTGGTGGTCGGCCAACCTCGCGATCGCCTCCAACCTGGTCCACGAGCCGGTCACCCTGGCGGGCCGTCTGCTGTCGCTGGTGCTGTCGGCCTACGCGATCGTGGTCTTCGCCTCGCTGGCCGCCTCGCTCGGCGCCTTCTTCGTCGAGTCCCGCCAGGAGCGGGCCGCCGAGGAGGACGCCGGCGGCTGACGCGTGACGGCCGTGGCCCGTATCCGGGCCACGGCCGCGTCGAGCGTGCTGTCGGGCTAGCGACGCTCCGAGCTGACGGAGCGGGGCGCGGGGTCGTCGGCCTTGACCTCGCGGCCCTCGATCCGGCCGCGCCACGCGCCGGTCTCCAGGGTCTCGTCCTCGATCAGGTCCTTGAACCGCGCGAGGTCGTTGCCCACGCGGCGGTCGAGGACGTTGAGCGCGTCGCCGACCTTCTCGACCCAGTTCTCGGGCCGGAAGCTCATGACGACGTGCACGCGGGTGGTGTGCTCGTCGAGCTGCTCGAAGGTCACCGCGCCGGTGTGGTCCTCGCCGTCCTCGGTGCGCCAGGCGATCTGCTCGTCGGGCTTCTGCTCGATGATCTCCGCGTCGAACGTGCGGGTCACGCCGGCCACCGTGGTGGTCCACCGCAGGCGCCTGGCATCGAGCTGCTCGACCTCGTCGACGCCCCCCATGAAGGTGGGGAAGTCCTCGAACTGGGTCCACTGGTTGTAGACCTTGGTGATGGGCTGGGCCACGTCGATGCTCTTCTCCACGCGGGACATGCATCTCCTCCTGGTCGCTCGTCGCGGCCCTCGTCAGGCCGTGCCCCCGAGCGTGGGAGCGGCGCGCGGCACGGACCGGGCGCGCCCCGGCAGCACGGACGTGACCGGGGCGGCGCGCTCAGCGGGCCCTGTCCGAACTGCTGTCGTCGGAGGACGGGGTCGGCGCCGGCGCCACGGCCTCGTCCCACCGCCGAGGCGTTCGTCGGCGGTCAGCAGCAGAGCAGCAGCGCCGCCTCCCGCGGTCGGCTGCAGCCAGGTCACGTCGTGCCGGTCCCCGCGTCGTGGGCGCGCAGCCGCCAGTGCTCACCCGCCCTCGCCAGCGTGAGCCGTGGCAGCGGCGTGGTCGCCGATCCCGCCAGGATCGCCCCGCGAGCCGGCGCGAACCGACTGCCGTCATGGGGACAGCGCAGCTCCTCCTCGCCCCGGTGGGGCCGCAGGCGCTGCAGCGCTCCACCGCACCGGGTGCACCGGTCGGGCACGGCGATCGCACCGGCCACCGCGGTGCCGCCGACCACGAGGTAGGTCTCGCCCGAGGTCCGCTCGAGGCGGCCGTCGTCGCTGCGGGTCACCGCGATCGCCCCAGGGGTCGCGGCACGGTGGTGGAGCGTGTGGTCCACGCCCACCCCCCGCGCGTAGGAGAGGTGGCCACCGAGGTAGCCGCCGATCCCCAGCGCGGCTCCGCCGAGCAGCGCGGCCCGCCGGCCGGCGCGACGCCTGCCGGCGAGCTTGGCGCCCAGCGACGCGAGGTAGCACACCTCGGCGACGGCGTTGGCGGCCGCGTGCACCACCCCGAGGCGCTGCCGGGGCCGGTCGGCGTCGAGCCACTCGACGACGCCGCTGGCCACGGTGGGCGTCGCCGCGACCAGCCCCAGCGCGGTCAGCAGGGTCGAGGCGTCGTGGCTGCGTCGGCCGCCCACCAGGTCGAGCACGGTCGCGCTCGACCACAGCCCGACGGGCAGGTCGGTGATCACCGGGTGGAGCGGGTGGCCCAGCCAGCGCCCGGCGAGCCCGTCCCGCACCGGTCCCTTCCGCAGCACGGCGGGGACAGCGTGGTCGAGGCGGTCGACGAGGCCGTCCAGGGCCCGGGTGGCCTCCAGGCGGGTCGTGAGGTCGTAGAGCGGCATGGTCGGTCGGCTCCTTGTCCGGGCAGGGCGGCGGGGGGCGGGGGTGCCGATCGGCGGCCCGCTCCCACGGCACGGCCCGCCGTGTGCGCGATGGCAGTGACTATGGCAGCGATGGGTGGCGCTCGCACCCCGCGTCCGTCCGGTCGGCCGGTGGCAGCGACCCGGGTGGCTGCGCGGTGTCGCGTGCCCGTGCCCCTACGCTGCGCGCCCGGATGGCCCGCGGCCGTGGGCCGCCGATTCCGAATCTGGGGACCGCACGATCCGATCAAGGGGACACGCATGCGGGGCACACGACACATGATGGCCACCATCGCCGGGCTGGCGCTGCTCGCTGGCTGCGCGGGCGGCACGCAGGCCTCGCTGGCCGCCGACGCCTGTGACCTGCTCGAGGAGCTGGCGGACGCCGGCCCCGAGCTCCTCATGGACGAGGAGGCGATGCAGGAGTACGAGGCCGACTTCGCCGAGCTCGAGGAGCGCGCCGACGAGAGCGACCTCGAGGACGAGGAGATGGAGCAGGCGATGCGCGACGAGTGCCCCGAGGTCTTCGAGACCTTCGGTGGGGTCGTCGAGGACTAGCAGCACGCGACGGGGCGGCCGGAGCCGTGGCGTCGAGCCCCGGTCCGGCCGCCGTGTGACGGCCTGCTCGTCCCGCGCGCGCAGCAGCGGCGCAGCAGGAACCGTGCCGCTCGGTCAGCGGCGCAGCAGATCCTTCGCGATGTGGGTGATCTGGATCTCGTCGGTGCCGGCGTAGATCTGCAGCACCTTCGCGTCGCGGGCGAGCTGCTCGACCTGGAACTCGGACATGTAGCCGTTGCCGCCGAACAGCTGCACGGCCTCCATGGCCACCTCGGTCGCGGCCCGCGCCGAGTACAGCTTCATCGCGCTGGCCTCGGCCAGCGTCATGGCGTGGCCCTTCTCGCCGAGCTCGACGGTGCGGAACACGAGGTTCTGCACGTTGAGCCGGGCGACCTCCATGCGGGCCAGCTTCTCCTGGATGAGCTGGAACTCGCCGATGGGCTTGCCGAACTGCACCCGGTCCTTGGCGTACTGGATCGACAGGTCGAGGCACTGCTCGATGATGCCCAGCGCCATCGCGGCCACGCCGGAGCGCTCCTGCTGGAAGGTCGCCTTGGCGCCCTCGCGGCCGCCGGACGGCACGTCCTCGGTCTCGCCGAGCAGCCGGTCCGACTCGACGTAGACGTCGTTGAGGTAGAGCTCGCCGGTGGGGGAGGAGTGCATCCCCATCTTGCGCAGGGGCTTGGACTGCTCGAAGCCCTCCATGCCGCGGTCGAGCACGAAGGTCAGCACCTTGCGCTCCTCGGGCGGGTTGCCCTCGTCGAGCTTGCAGATGAACACCGTGGTGTCGGCGTAGGGCCCGTTGGTGATGAAGGTCTTGGAGCCGTTGAGCAGGTAGCCCTCACCCTCGCGGCGGGCCGTGGCCTTCATCGACCCGAACGCGTCGGAACCGGAGCCGGGCTCGGTGATCGCCCAGGCCCCGATCTTGTCCATCGTCAGCAGATCCTCCGCCCACCGCTCCTTCTGGCGCAGGGTGCCCTTCGACAGGATCGCCGTGGCGGTCAGCCCCATGCTCACGCCCATGGCGGTGACCATGCCGGGGCAGTAGCGGCACAGCTCGATGATCGGGATCAGCGTCATGCTGCCCCCGCCGCCGTCGCCGCCGGACTCCTTGGGGGCGGGAGGCTCCTCGCCGCGCTCGCGCGCGTCCGCCTCCGCCTTCTCCTTCTCGATGCGCTTCTTGAAGCGGTCACGGGCCATCTGGTCCATGCCGAACTCGGAGAGCATCTTGCGCAGGATGTCGTAGGGCGGCATGTCCCCGTGCTCGAGCTCGGTGAGGTTGGGCTTGATCTCCCGCTCCACGAACTTCCGCATGGCGTCGCGCACCATGAGCTGCTCGTCGTTCCACTCGATCATCGTGGGCTCCCTCACACGGTCTGGGCTGCAGGCGACGTCCGCCTCCGGCTGCCCATGCTACGGGCCCGCCCCGCGAAATCGGAACGCGAGCTCCCGGATCGTTCCGTGCGGGCGGCGGTGGGCGAACGGGGCCGAACGGCCCCGCGCGCGCCGTGCGGCGCCGTCGTGGCTCCATAGCGTCGATGGGGAGCCTTCCAGCCGTGCACATCCCTCGAGGAGGTCGTCATGGAGGGGATCGTCATCGTGATCGCGATCGTGATCGCGCTGGTGCTGGGCGCCCGCCTGGTCCTGGGCAAGCGCCCGGCCCGGCAGAAGGAGCCCCAGTCCACCGAGCCGCCGGGCGAGCGCAGCGCCCCCGACGACTGGCCCCGCGACGGCGGCGACAACCCGAGCGGTCCGTGACCGCACCCCGCGACGCGGCCCCGGTCACGGATTACCGTCGGGGGCGTCGGAACGGACGGGACGGGCAACGGAGCCCTGGCGCGCCCTGCAGCGCCGTCACCGCGAACAAGGAGCCGGACGTGGTGCACAGCACGATGATGGACCATCCCCTGACCGTCACGCAGCTGCTGCGGCACGGGGCGCGGGTGCACGGCGAGCGCGAGGTCGTCACCTGGCTGGGGGACTCGGCGCGCCGGGTGACCTTCGCCGACACCTACGAGCGCGTGGAACGACTCGCCAAGGCCCTGGAGACGCTGGGCATCGGCCACGGCGACGTGGTCGGCACCTTCTGCTGGAACCACCAGGAGCACCTCGAGGCCTACTTCGCCGTCCCCTGCATGGGCGCGGTCCTGCACACCCTCAACATCCGCTTGTTCCCCGATCAGCTCGACTTCGTCATCCGCGACGGCGGCGACAAGGCGATCATCGTCGATGACTCCCTGATCGGCCTGCTCGCCCAGGCGCCCGACGCGCTCGCCGAGGTGGAGCACGTCATCGTCGTCGGCGACGGGGACGCCTCGGCGCTCGACCGCGAGGTGCTGCGCTACGACGACCTGATCGAGGCCCAGTCGCCCGGCTACGAGTGGCCCGAGCTCGACGAGTCCGCGGCCGCGATGATGTGCTACACGTCGGGCACCACGGGCAACCCCAAGGGCGTGGTGTACTCGCACCGCTCCCAGTGGACCCACACCTTCGGCGCGGCGGCCGGCGGCCTCGACGTCGGCGACGGCGACCGCACGCTGGTGATCGTGCCGCAGTTCCACGCCAACGCCTGGGGGCTGATCTACGTCTGCTGGGCCTTCGGCTCCGACATCCTGCAGCCGGCGATGTTCCTGCAGCCCGAGCCGCTGACGGCCTTCATCGCCGCCGAGCGCCCAACCTTCTCCGCAGCGGTGCCGACGGTGTGGAACGGGGTGCTCGCGCTGGGCGCGCAGACCGAGATCGACCTCTCCTCGCTGCAGACCGTGGTCGTGGGCGGCGCGGCGGTGCCTCGCGCGATGATCGAGGCCTTCCACGACCGCTACGGCATCGAGATCGTCCAGGGCTGGGGCATGACCGAGACCTCCCCGCTGGGCGCGATGTCCACGCCGCCGGCGGATGTCATCGACTGGGACGAGCAGGTCGACTGGCGGGCCAAGACCGGGCGCATCGTGCCCGGCGTCGAGATGCGCATCATCGACGCCGAGACCGGGACCGAGCAGCCCTGGGACGGCAAGGCCATCGGCGAGATCGAGGTGCGGGGCCCCTGGATCACCGCCGGGTACCACGGGGTGGAGGACCCGGAGAAGTTCCACGACGGGTGGCTGCGCACCGGCGACGTCGGCGTCATCGACCCGCGCGGCTTCATGCAGATCGTCGACCGGGTCAAGGACGTCATCAAGTCCGGTGGCGAGTGGATCTCCACCGTCGACCTCGAGAACACCATCATCTCCCACCCCGACGTCACGGAGGCGGCCGTCATCGGCGTGCCCGACGAGAAGTGGGACGAGCGCCCGCTGGCGGTCGTGGTCGTGCGCGAGGGCGCCGAGCTCACCCCGCACGGGCTCTCGGAGTTCCTCCGGGACAAGGTCGCCAAGTGGTGGGTGCCCGAGCGCTGGTCCTTCATCGACGAGGTGCCCAAGACCTCGGTCGGCAAGTACGACAAGAAGGTGCTCCGCGCCCGGCACGAGGCCGGTGAGCTCGACATCGACCGCGCCGACGGCTGAGCGGCCCGCCGCGAGGTGGGTCGCCCGCGCGCCCACGCCCGGTCCGCGCCGGGCGTGGGCGTAGGCTCGGCCCCCGTCCGTCGTCGAGGAGCGCCGCGGTGCCCGGGACCCTGCGCGTGGTGGCCACGCCGATCGGCAACCTCGAGGACCTCTCGCCGCGGGCCGCGCGGACGCTGCGCGAGGCCGATCTCGTCCTGGCCGAGGACACGCGCCACACCGGGCGCCTGCTCGCGCACATCGACAGCGATGCGCCGCAGCGCAGCCTCCACGAGCACAACGAGCGCGACCGCATCGCCGAGGTGCTCGAGCTGCTGGCCGATGACCGGGAGGTCGCGCTGGTCTCGGACGCGGGCACCCCGGGGGTCTCGGATCCCGGCTACCGCCTGGTGGCCGCCTGCGTCGAGGCGGGCCTCCGGGTGGAGGCCGTGCCGGGGCCCTCGGCCCTGCTGGCGGCGCTGGTCACCTCGGGCCTGCCCACCGACCGGGTGGCGTTCGACGGCTTCCTGCCGCGCAAGGGACGGGCTCGCCGGCAGCGGCTGGCGGAGCTCGCCGAGGAGCGGCGCACGTTCGTGCTGTTCATCTCGCCGCACCGCGCGGAGGCCGACCTCACCGACCTCGCGGCGGCCCTGGGCGACGACCGGCCCGCCGCTCTGGCCCGGGAGCTGACCAAGCGCCACGAGGAGACCACCCACGGCACGCTCGCCGACCTGGTGGGCCACGTCGCCGCGGGCGTGAAGGGCGAGCTCACCTGCGTGGTGGCGGGTGCGCCGCAGGGCCCGGGGCCCCGGCTCGACGACGCGGCGCTGGTCGAGCGGGTCCGCGAGGTCATGGCCACGGGCAGCACGAAGAAGGAGGCGATCGCGGTGGTGGCGCGTGCGGCCGGGCGGCCCAAGCGCGACGTCTACCAGGCGGTCGTCGACGCCGGGTCGTAGGGCGCTCGGGGGCGTCGCT
>SKLC01000223.1 GCA_007123425.1 Nitriliruptoraceae bacterium | reverse complement strand
GCGTACAGCTCGCCGCGCTCCGACTGGCGGTAGGGCCCGTAGGGGCCGCCGATCTCGGGGCCCTCGTCCCAGTCGAGGCCGACCCAGCGCAGCGCCTCGGCCATCGAGTGCATGGACTCCTCGGTGGCACGGCTGGCGTCGGTGTCCTCGAGCCGGAACACGAACGTGCCGCCGTGCCCGCGTGCGTGGAGCCAGTTGTACAGCGCGGCGCGCACGGAGCCGACGTGGAGCCAGCCGGACGGGGCCGGGCAGAACCGCACGCGTGGGAGGGAGCTCACTTCGGGGACCTCTTCGGGATCGGGAGCGTCGAGGGTGGCGCCAGCCTACGTGCCCGGCAACGGCGCCCCACGGTGACGCGCTGGTCGTCAGAGGATTGCCCCGGGGCGGTAGCGGGCGGCCTCGGGGTGGCGGTCCACCACCTCGCGCACGCGCGCGACGAAGCGCTGCACCTGCTGCGGCGCGGTGCCCACGAAGGTCAGCGGGTCGGCCAGCAGCCCGGTGAGCTGGCTGTGGTCCAGGCCGAGGCGGTCGTCGGCGGCGAGGCGATCCACGAGGTCGTTGCCGGCCTGGCCCTTCTCGCGCTGGTCCAGCGCGACGGCGACCGCGTGCTCCTTGATGACCTCGTGGGCGGTCTCGCGGCCCACGCCGGCGCGCACGGCCGCGACCAGCACCTTGGTGGTGGCCAGGAACGGCAGGTAGCGGTCGAGCTCGCGCTCGGCGACCGCCGGGTAGGCGCCGAACTCGGTCAGGACGGTGAGGAAGGTCTCGAAGAGGCCGTCGGTGGCGAGGAAGGCGTCGGGCAGCGCGACCCGGCGTACCACCGAGCAGGAGACGTCGCCTTCGTTCCACTGGTTGCCGGAGAGGGCGCTGACCATCGTCAGATGACCGCCGAGGATCGCGGCCAGGCCGTTGATGCGCTCGCAGGACCGGGCGTTCATCTTGTGCGGCATCGCTGACGAGCCGACCTGGCCCGCCTGGAAGCCCTCTGTGGCGAGCTCCTGGCCGGCCATGAGCCGGATCGTGGTCGCCAGGCTCGCCGGTGCCGCCGCCACCTGCACGAGGGCGGAGACGACCTCGAGGTCCAGCGAGCGCGGGTAGATCTGCCCGACGTGCTCGAGTCGGGCGGTGAAGCCGAGGTGATCGGCGACACGCTGCTCGAGCTCGTCGAGCCGGTCGAGATCACCGTCGAACAGGTCGAGCAGGTCCTGCTGGGTGCCCACGGGGCCCTTGAGCCCGCGCAGCGGGTAGCGCTCGAGCAGTGACTCGATCCGCCCCAGTGCCTGCAGCAGCTCCTCGCCGGCGTTCGCGAAGCGCTTGCCGAGCGTGGTGGCCTGCGCCGGCACGTTGTGGCTGCGGCCCGCGATCACCAGGGTCGCGTGCTCGGCGGCACGGTCGGCGAGCCGGGCCAGCGCGGCGACGACACGGTCGCGGACGAGCTCGAGCGCGCGGCGGACCTGCAGCTGCTCGACGTTCTCGGTCAGGTCGCGGGAGGTCATCCCCTTGTGGATGTGCTCGTGCCCGGCGAGCGCCGCGAACTCCTCGATGCGGGCCTTGACGTCGTGGCGCGTCGCCCGCTCGCGCCGGGCGATCGAGTCGAGGTCCACCTGCTCGACGACGGCCTCGTAGTCCTCGACGGCCCCGTCGGGCACGTCGACACCGAGGTCGCGCTGCGCGGCCAGCACGGCCAGCCACAGCCGCCGCTCGAGCACGACCTTGGCCGTAGGCGACCACAGCTCGGCCATGTCTGCGCTGGCATAGCGGCTGGCCAGAACGTTGGGGACGGACACGACGGACCCTTCTCGGCGATGTGGTGGGAGGCATCGTTCCACGACACCCCTCGTGGCGCGAACCGAGCCGGGGCCGGCCCCGCCCGCCAGCGCGAGCCGGCCGGCCCGATACCGCTCTCTGGGGCCCGGGGGCCGAGGTCCGGCCGGCCGTGGTGGCCCAACGATCGTGTGCCCTCGCCCGGTCCCTGCGGCAGGCTGGCAGCGCCGCCGTCACGGCGGCGGACCCATCAGCTCACGCGGCACGCCACCCATCACGCAGGAGCAGCGATGACCTCAGGGACGCGCTCGGGCCACACCGCCCCGGGCCGCGAGCCACGAGCTCGGGGGTTCGACGGGCCGATGGCGGGCAACGCCCAGCACGGACCGCGGTCGCTGGTGGCCCTGGCGGCGTTCCTCGCGCTGGCCTACGCCGCCGCGGGCATCGGCACGCTCGTGCAGGGCGGCGACGTGGGCGCGACCTACCTGGAGCTGGACCGGCCCCCGTGGGCCCCGCCGTCGTGGCTGTTCGGACCGGTCTGGAGCCTGCTGTACGCGCTGATCGGCGTCGCCGGCTGGTGGGTGTGGCGTCACGGCCCGAGCGCGCGGATGCGCCTGGCCCTCGGGCTGTGGGCAGTGCAGCTGCTGGTCAATGCCGCGTGGCCGGGCGTGTTCTTCGGTCTCGGCGAGCTCGGCTGGGCGCTGGCGGTGATCATCGCGCTCGACGTGCTGGTGGTGGCCACGGTCGCCGCCGTGTGGCGGGTGCGCCCGGCGGCCGCCGCGCTGTTGCTGCCCTACCTGGCCTGGATCCTGTTCGCGACCGCGCTCAACGCCGTGATCCTGCTCCGCAGCTGATCCCGTCCGGGCCGCGGTGCTGCTGCGGCGAGGCGTCCCGGGCTCGACGTGTCGGACCCGCCGACAGGTCGGGCCGGCCCTGTCCGGGCCGGCCCGACGCCTCGCACGCGAGGAATCAGTACTCGATGACCTGGCGGATGGTGCCCGGGTCGGTCAGGGCCTCGAAGCCGTCGTTGACCTGCTCGAGCTTCAGCCGCGAGGTGATCATGCTCTCGAGGTCGAGCCGGCCGGCGCGCCACAGGTCCAGCAGGCGGTCGTAGTCGCGACGCACGTCGGCCCCGCCGTAGTAGGAGCCGAGCAGCCGCTTCTCGGAGAAGAACAGCTCGAAGGCGCTGAACTCGACCATGTCCTCGTTGGCGCCGGCACCCACCACGACCGTGGTGCCGCCGCGACGCGTCGCGTCGAAGGCGGAGCGGATCGTCACGCCCTTGCCGACGCACTCGAGCACGTAGTCGAAGCCCTCGCCGCCGGTGACCTCCTGGGAGACCTCCTGGAGGGTGTCGGGCGTGGCGACCTTGGTCGCGCCGAAGCGCTTGGAGGCCTCGAGCTTGCCCTCGATCGCGTCCACGGCCACGATCTCCGAGGCGCCGGCGATGCGCGCCCCCTGGATGGCGCTGATGCCCACGCCGCCCACGCCGATCACGGCCACCGAGGAGGCCGGCTCGATGCGCGCGGTGTTGATCGCCGCGCCCACCCCGGTCATCACGCCGCAGCCGAGCAGCGAGAGGATGTCGTAGGGCACGTCGTCGGCGACCTTGGTCACCGCCTCCTGGGCCATGACCGAGTACTCGGAGAACGTGGCGACCCCGAGGAAGGCGAACGCCTCGGTGCCCTCGTAGCCGAACCGCGGCGTCGCCATCGACTGCATGAGCATCGTGGTGCACAGGTTGGGCTGTCCGTGCCGGCAGTAGCGGCACTTGCCGCACGGCGGCGTCCAGGTGATGATCACGCGGTCACCCACGGCGAGGTCGGTGACCAGCGAGCCGACCTCCACGATCTCCCCGGAGCCCTCGTGGCCGAGGACGGACGGCGGCATGACCGGCAGGATGCCGCTCATGGCCGACAGGTCCGAGTGGCACACGCCCGCAGCGTGCATCTTGACCTTGACGTCGGTGGGGCCGACCTCGCCCACCAGCTCGACGTCATCGCGCACGTCGAGGGAGCTGTCCCCCACCCCGTGCAGTACGGCTGCCTGCATTCGATGCTCCTCATGCCTCGTCGTCAGACTCCGGTGAGCCTGCTCTCCCGACCCTGCGACGCTAGCAGGGCCCTCCTCGCGACCCGGGCCGGCGCGTGCTGCTGCCTCCGGCCCGGTCTCGTGGCGTGAGCCACGAGCGTCGGGCGGGCACCGCGCCCACCCGACACGCGCCGGCCGCTAGTCCGCGGCCAGCTCGTCGTAGCCCTCGTCGTCGCCGACGGCGGCGTCGGTGGTGCCGGCCTCGATGGCCTCGACCGACTGGCCGCGCGCGCTCTCGATCGCGCCGTAGCGGCGGTCGAGGCGCGAGAGCTGGTAGGCGAAGCGCTCCTCGGGACCCACGCCCAGCGCCTTGCCGAAGTCGTCCTCCTCCTCGGGGCCCATCGCCGCCATGGCCTTCTTGCGCGTCTCCTCCTGCTCGTAGAGACGCTCCTTCATCTCGTCGAGGCAGGCGACCGTGTAGTCCCAGAGCGAGTCGTCCGCGGCCACGTGGCGACGGATGTTGTAGGTCCCCCATGCCAGGTGCCGACGCTCGTCACGGGCGAGGTAGGCGATGATGTTCTGCATGCCCGGGAACAGCCCGCCGGTGGACTCCAGGATCTTCGACCACGCCCAGTAGCCGGTCAGCGCGAGGCAGCCCTCGACGAACTGGTTGTAGACCACGTTGGCGCGGATCTGCGCCTTGGGCGAGGGGTCGTGCTCGAGGCGACGCATCGCCTCGGGCTGCAGGTCGGAGAAGACGCCCCCGGGACCCACGGAGAGGATGCCGCGCGTGCTGAACTCCATGCCCTGGTGGACGATCTCGTGGAGATCCTGCTTGGCCCCCACGGCGTCCAGCCAGCGACGGAAGACGTCGACGTGCTTGGCCTCCTCCATCGCGAACTGGGTGAGGTACATCTCGTCCTCGAACCGCCCCTCGGCGGACATGGCCCTCATGAAGGGCTGGATGTCCTCGGTCACCGACTCCTCGCCGATGATGAACATCACCGCGAGCATGGTGACGACCTGCCGCATGCTGTCGTCGAGCAGGCCCCAGTGCTCGGCGTCCTGCGAGAAGTCGATGTCGGCAGGATCCCACGCCTTGCGGTTGCCCTGGGCCCACAGGCGCATGGCGAGCGACTCGCGATTGAGCCCGCCCTCGGTGATCGAGTGGTAGGCGGTGCGCAGCGCCTCGCGCTCCACCTGCTGCTCCGGACGCTCGATGACGTTGCTGCTCATGCGATCCCTCTCCGTGACGTGTGCGCCAGGACCCATTCGCCTGACGATGTGGCGTCGTTCGACGTGGCGGCTCCCCAGCACCGTGCCGCGCGATGACGTCGCCTACGATACCGCTTGGAATCTGAGCGTCAATGGTCGGCCCGGGACTCCCGGGGCGGCGGGTTGACAGCGAGTACCACGACATCCGAACCTTCGCGCGCCGCCTCGGGGGAGAGCGGCCAGCCGCTGCCGACAGCGGCGCACGGACCCGGGAGAGGGCATGACCGCGACCAACGAGCAGGTGGCCGGATCCGGCCGAGGACGACGCAGCGCGCTGGGCACCGCCGGCTGGTGGCCGGCGTTCGTCATCGCCGCCGTGAGCCTCATCGACCGGATCGAGACCAGCATCCTCACCGGGGTGCTCCCACTGCTGCAGGAGGAATGGGGCTTCAGCGACACCGCCGGCGGCGCGATCCCCACGGCCGTGACGATCGCCGGGCTGATCGTGGCCCTGCCGGCCGGCTACCTCGCCGATCGCGCGAACCGCAAGAACCTGCTCGCCATCGTCGTGGCGAGCTGGTCGGTGATCACGCTGGCGTCGGGGCTGGCGATCAGCTTCGCCATGTTCTTCGCCACCCGCGTGGTGCTGGGCGCGGCCGACAACCTCGACATCCCGTCGCAGTCGAGCCTGCTGGGCGACTACTACCCGCCGGAGGCGCGTCCGAAGGTCTTCGGCGTGCAGCGCATGGTCTACTTCGTCGGCATCGGCATCGGCTCGCTGCTGGGCGGCGCGATGGGCCAGTTCTTCGGCTGGCGCTGGGCCTTCTTCTCCATGATCGTGCCCGGCCTGATCGTCGCCTGGTGGTGCTTCCGGCTCCGCGAGCCGATCCGCGGGGAGATCGACCGCCTCGCGGGTGAGCGCGCCCGCGCGGCCCGCGAGCGTGCCGAGCAGGCCACCGCCTCCCCGGCGCAGGGCCAGCACCGCGAGCCCGCACCCGCGGGCGAGGACGCGAGCACCGCTG
>SKLC01000150.1 GCA_007123425.1 Nitriliruptoraceae bacterium | reverse complement strand
GGCCAGGCGCGCGAGTGCCGGAACCTGCGAGGCGGCCGGCGGCGCACCGATCGACGCGAGGTCGTCGTCCGACATGGAGGTCAGCACCGTGACCGCGACCACGCGGCCGTCGCTGCCACCCTCGGCGAGCCCCTCGACGGCCGCGGCGATCATCGCCGCCCCGCCGCTGGCGTGCACCGTGAGCAGGTCGACGTCGAGCGCGCCCAGGCGCCTCGCCGCCCGCCCCACCGTGATGGGGATGTCGTGCAGCTTGAGGTCGAGGAACACCGGCCCGTGGGCCCGCACGGCGCGCACGGCGTCGGGCCCGTGCGCGGCGAACAGCTCCAGGCCCACCTTGAAGGAGCCCACGTGCCCGGCCAGGCGCGCGGCCAGCGCCTCGGCCTCCGCGAGCGTCGGGACGTCGAGCGCCACGCAGATCCGCTCGGGCGCCACCGTCCCCGTCACCACGCCAGCACGCTCCCGCGCAGCTCCGCGACGGAGGTGTGGCCCCGCGCGGCCAGCCAGGTCCGCAGCTCCCGGACGAGGTCGCGGGCGGTGAACGGGTCGACGAAGGTCGCGGTGCCCACGGCGACCAGGCTCGCGCCCGCCCGCACCATCTCGATGACGTCCTCGATCGTGCGCACGCCGCCGGTGCCGATGATCGGCACGTCGGGCAGGGCGGTGTGAACCTGGTGGACGTTGCGGACCGCCACCGGGCGGATCGCCGGGCCCGACAGCCCGCCGTAGCCGTTGAACAGCCGGGTGCGGCCGGTCTCGGGGTCGATCGACATGCCCAGCAGCGTGTTGATCAGCGTCAGGCCGCTCGCCCCTGCCTCGATGCAGGCCTGGGCGACCGCGACGATGTCGGTGACGTCGGAGGTGAGCTTGGCGAACACCGGCACGTCGACCTCGCGGGCCACGGCGGTGATCACCTCGGCGCTGGCCTTCGGGTCGCAGGCGAACACCAGGCCGCGGTGCTCCACGTTCGGACAGGAGAGGTTCACCTCGACCGCCACGACCCCGGTGGCGCGGCGCAGCCTGCGCGCCACGTCCCGGAACTCCTCGGGCGTGTTGCCGGCGATGGAGGCGATCACCTTCGCGCCCTTGCCCTGCAGCCACGGCAGATCGCGCTCCAGCCAGCCGTCCACGCCCGGGTTCTGCAGCCCGATCGCGTTGAGCATCCCGGCCGGGGTCTCGGCCATCCGCGGGGTGGGCAGGCCCTGCCGCGGCTCGAGGGTCAGCGACTTGACCGTGATCGCGCCCAGGTCGGTCACGTCGTAGAAGCGGTCGATCTCCGCACCGGAGGCGAAGCAGCCCGACGCGGTGGTGATCGGGTTGGGCAGCGTCAGCCGGCCGAGGTCGGCGGTGAGGTCGACGTCGGCGGCCTCGGTCGCCGCGTCCCCGTGGGCCGAGGCGCTGGCCGCGTCGATGCGGCGGACGTCGGCGCTCATTGCTCACCCCACAGCTCGTCGTCGGTCAGGCGACCGGACGCCTCGTCCTCCACCTCGTCCTCCTCCACGTCCGGTGGCGGGCCCAGCTCGAAGCGGGTCTCGTCCCACGCGATGCGCGCGCCGTTGAACACCGGCCCGTCGAGGCACGCCCGCCGCATCCGCACCTCGCCGTCCTTGCCGCGCACCGGCAGCACGCAGGTGAAGCACACGCCCACCCCGCAGGCCATGTGCTCCTCGACGGCGACCTGCACCGGCAGCTCCAGCTCCGCGCAGGCCTCGGAGACCGCCCGCAGCATCGGCATCGGCCCGCAGGCGTAGACCACCGCGCTACGGCAGGTCTCCGCGGTCTGCGCGAGCACGTCGGTGACCCGGCCCTGCACGCCGTGGCTGCCGTCCTCGGTCGTGAACGTCACGGTCGCGCTCGCGCGCTTGGCCTCGATCGGGTTGAGGATGCGCTCGCGGGTCGCCGCGCCGATGATCATGTCGACGCGCAGCCCCTCGCGGGTGAGCTCCTCGGCGAGGTAGAACAGCGGCGCCGCGCCGTAGCCGCCGCCGATCAGCAGGCACGGGACCCGGCGCTTGGGAAGCGGGAAGGGCGTGCCCAGCGGGCCCACGACGTCGACCAGATCGTGCAGGGCGAGCTGGGTCAGCCACTCGGTCCCCGGCCCGCCGACGTCGAACACCACGTCGACGGTGCCGGCCGCCGGCCCCTGCCGTGAGACCCGGGCGATGGAGAACGGCCGGCGAAGCAGCGAGTACTTCTGCTCCACGGCGATCTCGACGAACTGGCCCGGGCGTGCCCGGTCGGCGAGCTCGGGCGCGGAGAACGACAGCAGCCAGTAGGCGCCCTCGCGCCGGCGGGCCAGCACCTCGCCGATCACGCGCACCGGGGCGTCGGCGTCGGGCCGGCCCTCGACCTGTCCCGCACGTCGGCTCACACTCGACCTCCCTGTCGGACCCACCGGGGACGCCGGGTGCCCGTCGCCGGTCGTCTCACGCTCGACCTCCCTGTCGGACCCGCGCCCGCGGCGCACGCCCGGTCCACGTGCTCTGTCCGGCTCATCTCTCGGCCGCCAGCTCGGCCAGGGCGCCCTGGTAGTCCTGCAGGCTCACGACCTCCAGGGCCCCGCGCTCGAGCGCCTCGATCCCGTGGATGGCGGCCAGGATGCCCGCCAGCGTCGTGATGCAGGGCACGCCGTTGGTCACGGCGGCCTGCCGGATCTGGTAGCCGTCGCCTCGGGTGCGCGACCCGAACGGCGTGTTGAGCACCAGCCCGACCTCGCCGGACTCGATCGCCTCGATGATCCCGCGGTCACCGGCGGAGACCTTGCCCAGCACGGTCGCGGGGATGCCCACCCGCGCGAGCACCGCGGCGGTGCCCTCGGTGGCCAGCACCTCGAAGCCGAGGTCGACCAGGCGCTTGACCGGGAAGACGATCGAGCGCTTGTCGCGGTTGGCCACCGACACGAACACCCGGGCCGGGCCGCCGTCCTCGGTCAGCTGCGAGGCGGTGGGCAGCACCATCGAGCCGGTACCGGCCTGCGACTTCGCGAACGCCGCGCCGAAGTCGACGTCGATGCCCATGACCTCGCCGGTCGAGCGCATCTCGGGACCCAGCGTCGCATCCACGCCCGGGAAGCGATCGAAGGGCAGCACCGCCTCCTTGACCGCGACGTGCGGGATCGGTGGTCCGGTCACCATGTCGTGGTCCGGGACCATCCCCTCCGCGCGCAGGTCGGCCAGCGTCGCGCCCGCCATCACCCGCGCCGCCACCTTGGCCAGCGGCACGCCGGTCGCCTTCGAGGTGAACGGCACCGTGCGGCTGGCCCTCGGGTTGGCCTCGATGCAGTACAGCACGTCGTCCTTGACGGCGAACTGCACGTTGAGCAGCCCCCGGACCTCCAGGCCCCGGGCGATCCCGTCGGTGACCCGGCGGATCTCCTCCATCTGGCCCTGCCCGAGCGTGATCGGCGGCAGCGTGCACGCCGAGTCGCCCGAGTGCACCCCGGCCTCCTCGATGTGCTCGAGCACGCCGCCGACGAAGGTCTCGTCGCCGTCGAACACCGCGTCGACGTCGACCTCGATCGCACCCTCGAGGAAGCGGTCGATGAGGATCGCGGGCGCGCCGGCGGCACCCCGGTGGTCGACCAGATCCGGCGCGGCCGCCACCTCGACGAGGTAGCGGCGCAGCGAGCCCTCGTCGTAGACGATCTCCATCGCCCGGCCACCCAGCACGTAGGAGGGCCGCACCAGGACCGGATAGCCGATGCGGGTGGCGATGTCGCGGGCCTCCTCGAAGGAGCGCGCGATCCCGCCGGGCGGCATGGCCACGCCCAGCTCGTCCATCAGCGTGCCGAAGCGGCCCCGGTCCTCGGCCGCGTCGATCATGTCCGGGCTGGTGCCCCACACCGGCACGCCCGCGGCCTCCAGCCGCTGCGCGAGCTTGAGCGGGGTCTGCCCGCCCATCTGCACGATCACCCCCACCGGCCGCTCGCGCTCGATGACCTCCAGGACGTCCTCGAAGGTCAGCGGCTCGAAGTAGAGCCGGTCGGCGGTGTCGTAGTCGGTCGAGACCGTCTCCGGGTTGCAGTTGACCATGATGGTCTCGTAGCCGGCGTCCCGCAGCGCGAACACCGCGTGGACGCAGCAGTAGTCGAACTCGACCCCCTGCCCGATGCGGTTGGGCCCCGAGCCGAGCACGATCACCTTGTCGCGCGGCGACTCGGCGACCTCGTCCTCGTCGTCGTAGGTCGAGTAGTGGTACGGCGTGTACGCCTCGAACTCGGCCGCGCAGGTGTCCACGGTCTTGAACACCGGCCGCACCCCCACCGCGTGCCGGCGCTCGCGCACCTTGTCGGCGCTGGTCTGCAGCAGCAGCGCGAGGTGCTCGTCGGAGAAGCCGTCGGCCTTGGCGGCGGCGAGCAGCTCCTCGGGCACCGCGGCGAGGTGCTCGCAGGCACGCAGCGCGCGGCGCCGCTCGATCAGCTGGGCCAGCTGGTCGGTGAACCACGGGTCGTAGCCGGTCAGCTCGCTGACCCGCTCCACCGACCAGCCGCGCGTGAGCGCCTCGTCCACGTAGTCCAGCCGCCCGGCCGTCGGCCGCACCAGCGCCGCGGCGAGCTCCTCCTCGTCGAGGTCCAGCGACGGGCCCGCTCCGAAGCCGATGGTGCCGTCCTCGAGGCTGCGCAGCGCCTTGTTGAGCGACTCCTTGAAGGTGCGGCCCATGGCCATCACCTCGCCGACCGACTTCATGCGGGTGGTCAGCGTGTCGTCGGTGCCGCGGAACTTCTCGAAGGTGAACCGCGGGATCTTGGTCACCACGTAGTCGATGGACGGCTCGAACGCGGCCTTGGTCTCGCGGGTGATGTCGTTGGCGATCTCGTCGAGCGTGTAGCCGATGGCGAGCTTCGCGGCGATCTTGGCGATCGGGAAGCCCGTCGCCTTCGAGGCCAGCGCGCTCGAGCGGCTCACCCGCGGGTTCATCTCGATCACCAGCTGCCGGCCCGTGGCGGGGTCGACGGCGAACTGCACGTTCGAGCCGCCGGTCTCCACGCCGATGCGGCGCAGCACCGCGAAGGCGGCGTCGCGCATCTGCTGGTACTCGCGGTCGGAGAGCGTCATCGCCGGCGCGATCGTGATCGAGTCGCCGGTGTGCACCCCCATCGCGTCGAGGTTCTCGATCGAGCACACGATCACGCAGTTGTCGTTCTTGTCCCGCATGACCTCGAGCTCGTACTCCTTCCACCCCAGCACCGACTCCTCGACCAGCACCTCGTGCACCGGCGAGTCGGCCAGCCCCTGGCGGATCATGGTGGTGAGCTGCTCGCGGTCGTAGGCGATGCCGCCGCCCTTGCCGCCCAGCGTGTAGCTCGGGCGCAGCACCACCGGGAAGCCGTGCTCGGCCGCGAACGCCTGGGCCTCCTCCTCGGCGTTCACATACACCGACACCGGCGACTCCAGGCCGATCTCGGTCATCGCCTCCTTGAACCGCAGCCGATCCTCGGCGGTCTGGATCGTGTCGAGGTTCGCGCCGAGCGCCTCCACCCCGAGCTTGTCGAGCACGCCCGACTCGTAGAGCTCCACGGCGAGGTTCAGCGCCGTCTGGCCCCCCAGGGTGGGCAGCAGCGCGTCGGGCCGCTCCTTCTCGATCACCGCCCGCACGGTGTCGACGGTCAGCGGCTCGACGTAGGTGGCGTCGGCGGTCGCCGGGTCGGTCATGATCGTGGCGGGGTTGGAGTTGATGAGGATGACCCGCAGGCCCTCCTCGCGCAGGACCTTGCAGGCCTGCGTGCCCGAGTAGTCGAACTCGGCCGCCTGCCCGATCACGATCGGACCGGAGCCCAGCACGAGCACCGAGGTGATGTCGTCACGTCGCGGCATCAGCGAACCTCGCTGGTGGTGGTCGAGCCGTCGCCGGCGTGCGCGGCGATCATCTCCACGAAACGGTCGAAGTGGTGGCGCGCGTCGGTGGGGCCGGGCGCGGCCTCCGGGTGGTACTGCACCGAGAAGGCCGGGATGTCGCGGGCCGTGAGCCCCTCCACCACGTCGTCGTTGAGGTTGACGTGGCTGACCTCGACCTCGCCGTGCGCGGCGGTGGCGAAGGTGTGCTCGCCGGTCTGCTCCCCCAGCGAG
>SKLC01000204.1 GCA_007123425.1 Nitriliruptoraceae bacterium | reverse complement strand
AGCGAGGAGGACGAGGTCTCCGACCAGCTCCCGCAGCTCTCCGAGGGCCAGCGCCTGCACCTGGCCGAGCTGCTGGGCGAGGAGCACGCCACCACGCCGCCGCCGCGCTTCTCCGAGCGCACCCTGGTCGAGGCGCTCGAGGAGGAGGGCATCGGCCGGCCGTCGACCTACGCCTCGATCATCTCCACGCTCGAGCAGCGCGACTACGTGACCAAGGAGTCCCGCCGCTTCTTCCCGACGCCGCTGGGCGAGGTCGTGGTCTCCTTCCTCAAGCTGCACTTCACCGAGGTGGTGGACATCAACTTCACCGCCCGGATGGAGTCCACCCTCGACGAGATCGCCGCGGGCGACGAGGCCTGGTGCTCCACGGTCAACCGCTTCCTCGAGGAGGTGGACACCTGGGTGCGCGAGCGCAAGCCCGAGCGCCCGCGCCTGCCGCTGCTGCACCCGGCGGACTGCCCCGAGTGCGGCGCGCCGATGGAGCGGGTGTTCTCCGGCAAGTCCAAGCAGTGGTTCGCCTCGTGCAGCCGCTGGCCCGACTGCCAGGGCACGCTGCCGCTCAACGACGACGGCACGGTCGGCGAGCCCGAGCCGGAGCCCGAGCCCGACGAGCGCGTGCGCTGCCCGGAGTGCGGCCAGCCCATGATGGCCCGCGAGGGGCGCTTCGGAACGTTCTTCGGCTGCGTCGACTACCCCAAGTGCAAGGGCATCCGCAACGTCCAGCAGCGGCTGGCCTACAAGGACGACGAGGGCCACGTGCGCTGGTTCCGCTCGCCCACCGACCCTGAGCACTCCTTCATGGAGCGGCGCATCTCGCGCTACGGCAAGCCGTTCGTGGGCTCCACCGGCTACCCCGACGACGCCTTCGCCGTGTGGTCGCTGCCGATCGCCTCGCCGTGCCCGGAGTGCGGTGCGCCGCTGCGCCCGCCGCCGAGGAACCGCAAGGAGCCGGTGGCGATCTGCACCCACCCCGAGGTCAACCATCTGTTCGACCTCGACGACTTCGAGGTGCCCCAGGTGGCGGTCCTGGCGGTGGTCGAGGGCGTCGAGGCCTTCGATCCCGAGCTCGGCGGGGAGCCCCTGTGGGGCGAGGACATCCCCGACCCGATCCCGATGACCTACCGCGGCAAGCAGAAGCCACCGGCCAAGAAGGCGGCGAAGAAGGGCGCGAAGAAGAGCACCAAGAAGGCCGCCGCGAAGAAGGGCGCCAAGAAGGCCACGAGCAAGAAGGCCACGAAGAAGGCGACGCGGAGCTCGGCGAAGAAGGCGACGAAGAAGGCCAGCGGCGGCAGCTGACCGCCCCGGCCCCGGCTGCTCGGAGCCGCTCGGGGCCGTGGATGGGTGCGCGCCTCGGCCATGTGGCCAACGCGTCGGTGGTGCCGATGCTGGCATAGTCCCCGGCCATGAGTGCCTCCACCGACACCGCCCTGTCCGCCACGAGCCCCGACCGTGCCACCCTGCGGCGCCTGCTCGACGCGCCCCACGAGGAGGTGCGCGACAAGGTCCGCGAGCGTCTCTGTGACCTCGAGCTGCCGCCGACGGCCGAGCGGGCCGCCATGGACCACGCCACCTACCGCGAGCAGGTGCTGTCCTGGGCGCGCCAGCTGTCCGCCGGGCGCGCCACCGGGCTCGGCTTCCCGACCGAGTACGGCGGTGGGGGCGACTTCACCGGGTCGCTGGCCGCCTTCGAGACGCTGGCGATGGGCGACCTGTCGCTGCTGGTCAAGTCGGGGGTGCAGTTCGGCCTGTTCGCGGGCGCGATCCACCAGCTGGGCACCACCCACCACCACGAGCGGTATCTGCCCGACGCGCTGACGCTCGAGCTGCCCGGCTGTTTCGCGATGACCGAGACCGGGCACGGCTCCAACGTCCAGGCGCTGGAGACCACCGCCACCTACGACCCCGACGCCGACCAGCTGGTGATCCACACGCCGACCCGCTCGGGGCGCAAGGACTACATCGGCAACGCCGCGGAGCACGGCCGCCTGGCCGTCGTCTTCGCTCAGCTCGAGGTCGGCGGCGAGGGCCACGGGGTCCACGCGATCCTGGTCCCCATCCGCGATGCGGCCGGCCGGGCCCGTCCCGGCGTCACGATCGAGGACTGCGGTCCGAAGGCCGGGCTCAACGGCGTCGACAACGGCCGGCTCGCCTTCGGCCAGGTCCGGGTGCCGCGCGAGGCCCTGCTCGACCGCTTCGGGCGCATCACCGAGGACGGCGAGTACGAGAGCCCGATCGAGGACGACGACCGCCGCTTCTTCACGATGCTGGGCACGCTCGTGCAGGGGCGCGTCAGCATCGCCGGGGCCGGGGGCACCGCCGCGAAGACCGCGCTGGCCATCGCCGTGCGCTACGCCGAGCGGCGACGGCAGTTCGGCCCGCCCGGGACCGACGACGAGGTGCTGCTCCTCGACTACCGCGCCCACCAGCGCCGCCTGCTGCCACGGCTGGCGCGCAGCTACGCCCTGCACGCGGTCCAGCAGGAGCTCGTCGCCTGGATGGGGGAGAGCTTCGGGCCGGACTCCGACCCCTTCGACGACCGCCGGGAGCTCGAGGCGGCCGCGGCGGGGGTGAAGGTGGCCGCGACCTGGCACGCCACCGACACGATCCAGACCTGCCGTGAGGCCTGCGGTGGGGCCGGCTACCTCGCCGAGAACCAGCTCACGATGCTGCGGGCCGACACGGACGTGTTCGCCACCTTCGAGGGCGACAACACCGTCCTGCTGCAGCTGGTCGCCAAGGGCCTGCTGACCGGCTACCGCGACCAGTTCGGTGACCTCGACCCCCTCGGGATGGTGCGCTTCGTCGCCGAGGGCGTCTGGGACACCGTGGTGGAGAAGACCTCGGCCCGGCAGCTCGTGGAGCGGCTCGTCGACGCGGTCCCCACCCGTGACGACGATGCCGGCCTGCTCGACCGCGAGTACCAGGTGGAGCTGCTGCGCTGGCGCGAGGAGCACCTGCTGGCCGGTGCG
This sequence comes from Nitriliruptoraceae bacterium, assembly GCA_007123425.1. Taxonomy (GTDB): domain Bacteria; phylum Actinomycetota; class Nitriliruptoria; order Nitriliruptorales; family Nitriliruptoraceae; genus SKLC01. The sequence continues at coordinate 3,110 of SKLC01000204.1, read as the reverse complement.
GCGCGCCGTCTCAAGCGGGGGATCGACGACGGCGCCGATCCCTTCGAGGTGTTCAACGACTGCCAGGACCACGTGCTCACGGCCGCCAGGGCGCAGATCGAGCGGCGCCTCCTCGAGGCCTTCGACGGGGTGGTGCGGCGCTGCGAGGACATGCAGACCCGTGAGGTGCTCGACCGGCTGTGCTCGCTGCATGCGCTGGCCGAGATCGAGCGCGACCGCGGCTGGTTCCAGGAGCACGGCCGCCTGTCCGGGGAGCGGTCGAAGTCGATCATCACGACCGTGAACCGCCTGTGCGAGCAGCTGCGGCCCCACGCCGGCGCGCTGGTCGACGGCTTCGGCATCCCCGAACAGCTGCTCGACGCCGAGATCCTGGGCGCCGGCTGACCCAGGGTCGGCGCCGGCCCGTCCCGGCTCGACCGTGCGCGGCGCGCGGGATGGGCCACGCCCATCGGACCTGGGCGCCGCTCGCGTTAGGCTGAGCCCGATGAGCGAGGGTCGCGCGGGGGTCGCCAACCCCGGAGGCGAAACGCTGTCCGGCGGGGTGTCCGCGGCGGACTATGGCGAGCTGTTCCGAAACCGGGACTTCCGCAATCTCGCGCTCGCGACCGTCACCTCGGCGCTGGGCGACTGGATCGGCGTGCTCGCCATCCTGGCGCTCACGGTCGAGATCATGGGCCCCACCCGGGCGGCCCCCTTCGCGCTGGGTGCGGTCATGGCCGCACGGGTCATCCCGGCGATGCTGCTGGGCCCGGTCGCAGGGGTGTTCGTCGACCGGTGGAACCGCAAGCGGGTGCTGATCGGCGCCGACATCGGTCGCGGCCTGGTGATGGCGCTGATCCCGTTCACCGACGAGCTGCTCACCCTGCTGCTGGCGACGCTGGTCATCGAGGTGCTCTCCGCGCTCTTCGCCCCCGCCAAGGACGCCGTCTTCCCACGGCTGGTCCGCCGCGACCAGCTGGTGGCCGCGAACCAGGTCAACCTCATCGTCACCTACGGCACGCTGCCGCTGGGGGGCGTCCTCTACGCCGCCTTCGTCAGCCTCGCCGTCGCGGTCGCCCCGCCGGAGACCTTCCTCGCGAACCGCCCGATCGCGCTGGCGATCTGGTTCAACGCCCTGTCCTTCCTGATCTCCGCGCCGCTGCTCGCGCGCCTGCGGGTCGGGCACGCGGAGCGGGTCACCCACGTCCAGCACGTCGAGGCCCCGGGGGCGTGGACGCAGCTGCGCGAAGGGCTGGCATTCATCACCTCGCACCCGATCATCCGCGCGCTGATCGTCGGCGTGATGATCGCGTTCGTCTCCGCGGGCGTGGTGATGTCGCTCGGCGAGCTGTTCGCCCGCATCCTGAACGCGGGACCGGAGGCCTTCGGCACCCTCGTCGCCGCGGTGGGCACGGGGCTGCTGGTGGGCCTCGTCGCCTCGGGGCCGTTGACGGCCCGGATCGACAAGGAGCGCCTGTTCGCCCCGGGCATCGGCCTGGCGGGCGCAGGACTGATCGCCTCGGCGCTGATGCCCCGGCTCGACCTCGCGCTGGTGACCGGCGCGCTGATGGGCCTCGGCGCCGGGGTGGCCTTCATCGTCGGCTACACGGTGCTGCAGGAGCGGACCGTCGACGCGCTGCGTGGGCGCACCTTCGCGGCATTCCACAGCGGTGTTCGGGTCGCGATCCTGGGCGCGACCGTCGCCGGGCCGCTGATGGTCGGCATCCTCGGCGTCGAGCAGCCCATCCGCGAGCCCGCGGCGGGCCCCGTGGGCTTCTACCCCTACCAGCTCGGCGGGGTCCGGCTCACGCTGGTCATCGCCGGGCTGCTGGCGGTCGTCGGCGCGGTGCTCACCGACCGGTGGCTGCGGCGCTCGCTGGACAGCGCACAGGCGCTCGAGCTGGGGCCGGGCAACGCGGTGCTCGAGGTCCGCCACGGCCGGCTCGTCGTGTTCGAAGGCGGCGACGGCGCGGGCAAGTCGACCCAGATCCGCCTGCTGCGCAAGGCCATCGAGCGGGCGGGCCACGAGACCCTGGTGACCCGCGAGCCCGGAGGGACCGATCTGGGCGAGGAGATCCGCGGCCTGCTGCTCGACCCCGCCGGGCCGGCGCTCGGCGACCGGGCGGAGGCCCTGCTGTACGCGGCCGCACGGGCCCAGCACGTCGACGAGGTGATCGCCCCGGCGCTCGAGCAGGGCGCGGTCGTCCTCTGCGACCGGTACCTCGACTCGTCGGTGGTCTACCAGGGGGTGGCCCGAGGCCTGGGCAAGGAGCAGATCACCGAGCTCAACACCTGGGCCACCGCGGGGGTGCGGCCGGACCTGGTGGTGCTGCTCGACGTCGATCCGTCGGTGGGCCTCGGCCGGCTCGCCGGCGACGCCGACCGGCTCGAGGCCGCCGGGCTGGAGTTCCACCGCACCGTCAACAGCGCGTTCCGGCGGCTGGCCGATCTCGACCCCGAGCGCTACCTCGTCGTCGACGCGGGCCAGCCGGTCGAGGAGCTGCACGGGCGGATCCGGGATGCGGTCCTCACGCTGCTCGAGGTCGAGGCGGAGCCACCTGGGCTGGACGACGACCCGCCCCCGCCGCCCCCGCCGACCGAGCGCCTGCCCGAGCAGTCCCCGACCGATGCCCACGACGAGGCCGCACCCACCCGCCCGGTGCGGGCCCGGGACGCCGGCGACGGACAGGAGCACCCGTGATCTCCTCCGCGAGCTGGGACGACGTGCTCGGTCAGCCCGCAGCGGTCACCGCGCTGCGCACGGCACTGGCCGCCGACGAGGTCGCCCATGCCTGGCTCCTGGTCGGGCCGCGCGGCGTGGGGCAGCGCCAGGCCGTGCGCTCGCTGACCGCAGCGCTCAACTGCGAGCAGCCGCCCGCGGCCGACGTGGGCTGTGGGACCTGCTCGACCTGCCAGCGCATCGCCCGCGGGGTGCATCCCACCGTGGCCGACCTCGAGCCGCGGGGGGCGAGCTACCTCGTCGACGATGTGCGCGAGGAGTGGATGCCGCTGGCCACCCGTACGCTCACCGAGGGCCGCCGTCGGGTGCTGCGCATCAGCGCTGCCGAGCGCGCCAACGAAGCCGCCCAGAACGCCTTCCTCAAGATCCTCGAGGAGCCTCCGCCGTCGGT
>SKLC01000362.1 GCA_007123425.1 Nitriliruptoraceae bacterium | reverse complement strand
CGGCCATGCCCTCGAGCACCTGCTGCTGGCGCGGCGAGAGGTGGGGGCCGATCTCGACCTTGGGCGCCTCGAAGACCATCGTGGCCTCCTCCGCCTCCGCGGCGGCGGCCGGATCCTCGAACGTGGCGGTCACGGGGCCGAAGCCCACCTTGTCGCCGTGGCGCACGACGGACGACCCGCTCACCTCGCTGCCATTGACGGTGGTGCCCGAGCTCGAGCCGAGGTCGCTGACGATCACCGCCGCGCCCTCCTTGCGGATCTCGGCATGGACCCGGGAGACGCGGGGGTCGTCCACGACGTAGGCGTTGTCCTCCCGACGACCGAGCGTGGCGACCTCCTGGTCGAGCCGGATGCGGTGCCCGGCGAGGTGGCCGTCGCTGAAGGCGAGCGTGGGGACGGGAACGATCTTCTGGGCCTTCTGGGCCGGCTGGGTCTGCACGGGCATCTCCTCTTGGTCCGCGGCGACCTTCGGCTCGCGGTCGATCTCGTGTCCGGCTCGTCACCGGCGGGGCAGGTGTGAGCGGCGACGTCGAACCGGGCCGGAGGACGACTCCGGCGTAGGAAGGAGTCTGTCGGATCGGTGGTCGCGGTGACAGGGCGCCGTTCGTCCCGCCCGCCATGGCCGTTCGGTGGTGGCACAACGGCCAGGGTGAACGGGAACCCGCCCCCGCGGGTGCCCGGCCCCCACGGTGATGTCGGCGCCGGCGCCCGCCTCGTGACGAGGACGGTCCGGGGGGTGTGTCGCAGCCACCGCCAGGGCGCGTGGGTGCGCGTCGGGGCGCGCAGGTAGGTTCGGGGCACGCGAGGTGATGTCGTCGCCCCTGTCCGCAGGGCTCGACGCGTACGCTCGATCCACGCCCGGCCCGATTCGAGGAGACCACGGTGAGCAGCATCGACAGCTTCGGCGCGAAGGACCGCCTGACCGTCTCGGACACCGAGTACGAGATCTTCCGGATCGACGCGGTCGAGGGGGCCGCACGGCTGCCCTACAGCCTCAAGGTGCTGCTGGAGAACCTGCTGCGCACCGAGGACGGCGTGGCCATCACCGCAGACGACATCCGCGCGCTCGGCCAGTGGGAGCCCACCACGGAGCCGTCCACCGAGATCCAGTTCACCCCGGCGCGGGTGATCCTGCAGGACTTCACCGGGGTGCCGGCGGTGGTCGACCTCGCCGCGATGCGCGAGGCCATGGCCGACCTCGGGGGCGACCCCGGCCAGATCAACCCGCTCGTGCCCGCCGAGCTGGTGATCGACCACTCCGTCGTCGCCGACGTGTTCGGCTCCAGCGACGCGCTGCAGCGCAACATCGAGCTCGAGTTCGAGCGCAACCGCGAGCGCTACCAGTTCCTGCGCTGGGGCCAGGAGGCCTTCGACGGGCTGAAGGTCGTCCCGCCCGGCACCGGCATCGTCCACCAGGTCAACATCGAGCACCTCGCCCGGGTGGTGTTCCCCGGCGAGTCGCCGGACGGCACGCTGCAGGCCTACCCCGACACGCTGGTCGGCACCGACTCCCACACCACCATGGTCAACGGCCTGGGCGTGCTGGGCTGGGGCGTGGGCGGCATCGAGGCCGAGGCGGCGATGCTGGGCCAGCCGGTCTCGATGCTCATCCCCAACGTGGTGGGCTTCAAGCTGTCCGGGCAGCTGCCCGAGGGCGCGACGGCGACCGACCTGGTGCTGACCATCACCGAGATGCTCCGCGAGCACGGGGTGGTGGGCAAGTTCGTCGAGTTCTACGGTCCCGGGGTGGCCGGCGTGCCGCTGGCCAACCGCGCCACCATCGGCAACATGTCGCCGGAGTACGGCTCCACCGCGGCGATCTTCCCGATCGACGAGGAGACGCTGCGCTACCTGCGGTTCACCGGCCGCTCCGAGGAGCAGGTCGCGCTGGTCGAGGCCTACGCCAAGGAGCAGGGCATCTGGCACGACCCGGACGTCGAGCCGGTCTACTCCGAGCACCTCGAGCTCGACCTGTCCACGGTCGTGCCCTCCCTGGCCGGCCCCAAGCGCCCCCAGGACCGGGTCGACCTCACGCACGCCAAGGAGGGCTTCCGGGTCGCCCTGCGCGAGCACGCCGGTGACCCCGCCGGCCCCGAGGGATGGCCGGAGAAGGAGGGCTACGACGAGACCGTCGCCGAGACCTTCCCGGCCTCGGACGCGGTCGCGGTCAACGACGAGACCGACGGCAGCGATCACTCCGACCCGCCCCGCGACTACCACGGCAACGGGGTGCCGCCACGGGTGGAGCAGCCCGTCGAGGTGGAGCTCGCCGACGGCACCCGGTTCATGCTCGACCACGGCGCGGTGACGATCGCCGCGATCACCTCCTGCACCAACACCTCGAACCCGTCGGTGATGATCGGCGCGGCGTTGCTCGCCAAGAACGCCGTCGACAAGGGCCTGGAGCGCAAGCCCTGGGTCAAGACCACCCTGGCGCCGGGCTCCAAGGTCGTGATGGACTACTACGACCGCGCGGGGCTGACCCCCTACCTCGACAAGCTCGGGTTCAACCTGGTGGGCTATGGCTGCACCACCTGCATCGGCAACTCCGGGCCGCTGATCCCCGAGGTCTCCCAGGCGGTGCAGGACAACGACCTGGCCGTGGTGTCGGTCCTGTCCGGCAACCGCAACTTCGAGGGGCGCATCAACCCCGACGTGAAGATGAACTACCTCGCCTCGCCCCCGCTGGTGGTCGCCTACGCGCTGGCCGGGTCGATGGACGTCGACATCACCACCGAGCCGCTGGGCACCGGCGCCGACGGCGAGCCCGTCTACCTCGCCGACCTGTGGCCCACCCCCGACGAGATCCAGCGCACGATCGACTCGGCGCTGGCCTCGGAGACCTTCACCTCGGAGTACTCCTCGGTGTTCGAGGGCGACGAGATGTGGAAGTCGCTGCCCACGCCCGAGGGCCAGACCTACGAGTGGGACGAGGACTCCACCTACATCCGCAAGCCCACGTTCTTCGAGGGCATCACCGCCGAGCCGGCGCCCGTCACCGACATCGCCGGGGCCCGGGTGCTGGCCAAGCTCGGCGACTCGGTGACCACCGACCACATCTCGCCGGCCGGCGCGATCAAGTCGGACTCGCCCGCCGGCCAGTACCTCCTCGACCATGGGGTGGCCCGCAAGGACTTCAACTCCTACGGCTCGCGGCGCGGCAACCACGAGGTGATGATCCGCGGCACCTTCGGCAACATCCGCCTGCGCAACCAGCTCGCGCCGGGGACCGAGGGCGGGTTCACCCGGGACTTCTCGTCGGCCGGCGGCGGCGAGGTCACCTCGATCTACGAGGCAGCCGAGCACTACCAGGCCGAGGGCACGCCGCTGGTGGTGCTCGCCGGCACGGAGTACGGCTCGGGCTCGTCGCGTGACTGGGCCGCCAAGGGGACGCTGCTGCTGGGCGTCAAGGCGGTGATCGCGACCTCCTTCGAGCGCATCCACCGCTCCAACCTCATCGGCATGGGCGTGCTGCCGCTGCAGTTCTCCGAGGGCGACTCCGCGGAGTCGCTGGGGCTCACCGGCGAGGAGACCTTCGACATCACCGGCATCGAGGCGGCCAACAGCGGCGAGGTGCCCGCGACCCTGCCGGTGACCGCGCGCCGCGACGACGGCAGCGAGGTCTCCTTCGAGGCGCGGGTCCGCATCGACACGCCGGGTGAGGCGACCTACTACCGCCACGGCGGGATCCTGCAGTACGTCCTGCGCTCCCTGCGCGACCGCTGACCGTCCGTGGACGGCGCTGGCGCTCGGCACCGTTTCGACCGGATTCGATCGAAACGGTGCCGAGCCCCCATTTCCGGGCCCCGGGTCGCCGAGTTCGGGGGGCGAGTTCCGGGAAGCGAGTTCCGGAGGGCAAGCCCCGGGTGCTGAGCCCACGCCGACTCAGGATGCATCGGACAGCGCGCGGCGTACGGCACGGATCAACACCTCGGGGCGACGGCGAACCTCGGCGGCGCTGAAGCGCAGCACCCGCCACCCCAGCAGCGTGAGCCGGTGCTAGCGGCGCTCGTCCCGCCGCTTCTGCTCCGGGGTGCTGTGCCAGCGGTAGCCGTCGATCTCGATGGCGATCCGCTGATCCGGGTAGGCGAGATCGAGCTCGGCCTCGAGGTGCCCGTCGACAAGGGCCCTCGTGATCGTGGCGGGAGCCCATGGCCGCAGCGCGTTGATGGCGGCCAGTCGAGGCAACGCTTGGCACCGTTCCACCCGCATCCGGTTCGAATGGTGCCAAGCCCCGGTACCTGGACGGCTCGGCGGGGCGGAGCCGTCGGGCGCTCTGGCCTGGCGGGTGATCTCACCTCTCGGGCGGGGTCCTCCGGCGGTGCCACCGGATAAGGTCACCGGCCTACCGCTGGAGGGGATCCCGTGCGGCCGATGCCGATCACCGACGCGCTGTTCCTGCTCGGAGAGGTGCGCGAGAAGCCCCTCCACGTCGGCGCGCTGCAGCTGTTCCGCCCGCCCGAGGGGGTGGGGCCGGATGTCGTCCGCGACACCTACCGGACCGCCATCGAGCGCGGCGAGGTCGCCCCGCTGTTCCGCCGCTATCCGAAGCGCACGCTCAAGGGACTGGGGCCGTGGGCATGGGCGCAGGACGACGACCTGGACCTCGAGTACCACGTCCGTCATTCCGCCCTGCCGCACCCGGGCAGGATCCGTGAGCTGCTCGCGCTGGTCTCCCGCCTGCACGGCACGCTGCTGGACCGCAATCGGCCCCTGTGGGAGATGCACATCATCGAGGGGCTCGCCGACGGTCGCGTCGCGGTCTACTCCAAGGTGCACCACAGCCTCCTCGATGGAGTCTCGGCGATCCGGTGGATGGTGCGGGGGCTGTCGACCGACCCCGACGAGCGCGACATGCCGCCCCCGTGGGCCCCGCGGGACCGGCCCCGGCCCTCGACCCCGCCGGGAGGCGCAACCGACGCCGTGCGCGGGCTGGCGCGCGACGCGGTCGAGGGTGGCAAGGCCGTGGGCGAAGCCGGGGTGGCGGCCCTGCGCACCGTGGCGCGGGCGGTGGAGGACCGTGCGGCATCGCTGCCGTACCAGGCGCCGAGGACGATGCTCAACGTCCCGATCACCGGCGCGCGGCGCTTCGCGGCCCAGTCGTGGGACCTCGAACGGATCCGGGCGGTCGCCGGCGCGCTCGGAGGGAGCGTGAACGACGTCGTGCTGGCGATGTCCTCGGGGGCGCTGCGGCACTATCTGAGGGATCAGGGCGAGCTGCCCGACCAGCCCCTGGTCGCGGCCGTGCCGGTGTCGCTGCGCGATCCCGACGACGACAGCCCGGGTGACGGCAACGCGGTGGGCGTGGTGCTGTGCAACCTCGGCACCCATCTCGCGGACCCCCTTGCGCGCTTCGAGCTCATCCACCGCTCGATGCGTGACAGCAAGGCGCAGCTGCGGGGGCTGGGACCGATGGCGGTCATCCTGCTCAGCGCGATCAACTTCGGCCCGGTCGCCCTGGGGCCGCTGTTCCGCTACGAGCTGCTCGCCAAGCCCGCCTTCAACGTGATCATCTCCAACGTCCCGGGCCCCGAGGAGCAGCTGCACTGGAACGGGGCGCACATGGAGGGCATCTATCCCGTCTCCATCCCCTACGACGGGCAGGCCCTCAACATCACGGTGACGAGCTACGCGGGCTCGCTCGAGTTCGGGTTGATCGGCTGTCGGCGCCGGGTCCCGCATCTGCAGCGGATGCTGGACCACCTCGAGGACACCCTCACCGAGCTCGAGCGCGCCTGACCCGGGGATGCCAGGGGCGGCACGAGGCACGGTCGCCGGCGCGCGTGAGCTCGTCCAGCGCCCGCTCGCACATCCCGCCGCCAGACTCGGGCCCACCGTCCCGCTCTTCTGGTGTCCGTCGCCCCGTGCCCCCGTGGGCAGCAGTGCCCATGCTGAGGGTGAGGCAGGGGATCGCCACGGCCCCTGTCGCCGGAGTCCACGTGCCCACGTCCGCGACCGCCGTCGCCGCGCTGCGCGTCCCGTCCACCCGCACCCGCAGTGGACCGCCCGCGCGCGCCGTCGCCCCGGGGGCTGGCCCCGAGCACGGCCCGTGGCGTCGGGTGGGGGCCACGCTCCTGCTGCTGGCGGGCCTGCTTCTGCTGCTG
>SKLC01000416.1 GCA_007123425.1 Nitriliruptoraceae bacterium | reverse complement strand
CTGCTGGGCCCGCCCGGCCCCGACGAGCCGGGCCCGCAGCCGGGCGCCGCACCGCCGAGGTGACCCACGAGCGACCCGCCCGGGGGTTGCCGCGACGCCGACCGAGTCGCTACCGTCTGCAGCCGGCTTCTTCGGCCGGACGTCTTGGCGCGCCCGCGCTCCCACGTCGACGTGGGCCGTGTCATGCCAGCAGGATGTCGACCCAGCGGCGTGGCACGACGAGCCGTCCCACGTCCCGGCCACCCCACGACCCTCCCCCACGGGCACCCGCGAACGAGACGAGACCTCGATGGCCAACATCAAGTCGCAGATCAAGCGCAACCGCCAGAACCAGGCCCGCTACGAGCGCAACCGGACCGTGCGCACGCGCCTGAAGACCTTCCGCAAGCGCTTCCACACCCACGTGGAGGCGGGCGACGCCGATGCGGCCGCGAAGGCCTACCGGGCCGCCGCGCGCGAGTTCGACAAGGCGGCAACCAAGGGGGTCATCCACCCCAACAAGGCGGCCAACGTCAAGTCGCGCATGGCCAAGCACCTGCAGGCCCTGTAGGCGCACGGCACCGACGGCTTCGTCGAGGGCGCCCGCACGGGCGCCCTCGACCGCGTCCACGGCCGTTCGCGCGCCCTCCCTCGCATCCACGGCTGCCCTAGGGTGGTCGCGGTGCAGGAGCACGCCCACGACGTCAACCCGTCGACGAGCACGAGGAGGCTTGGGTGGCCGAGCAGGTGGCGGCAACGGACGGCGCGACATCGGTCGCAGAACCGCCGGGCCACGAGGCGGTCCTGCGACATGTCGAGGTAGGCCGCTCCGACCGGTCACGGCTGCGGCTCGGGCTCGCCCGGGTCGTGCTGCGCCGCATCCCCGAGGAGCAGCTCCACCGCTTCGACCCCGCCCACCTCGCCGCCGACATCAACGACCTGTTCGACCTCGTCGACCAGCGGGAGCCGGGCGAGACCATCGTGCGGCTGCGGCGCCCCGATCACCACGGCGCCCCGGACGCGGGCGTCCGCCATGTCGGCACGACCATCCAGGTGGTCTGCGAGGACCGCCCGTTCCTGTTGTCCACCGCGCTGGAGGCGCTCGCCGACCGCGGCCTGACCGCCGTGGAGGAGCTGCATCCGATCGTCGGCGTCGAGCGCGACGAGCAGGGCCGCCTCGTGGTCGCCGGCCCGGCCCGGACCGCCGAGCACCGGGAGTCCCTCGTGCACCTCGAGCTCGACCGCGCGCTCGACGAGGAGGAGGCCGACGACCTCCTCGCCGAGCTGCGCCGCCTGGTCGACGACGTGATGGCCGTGACGGGCGACCACCAGCCGATGCGCACCCGCCTGCACGACCTCGCCGCCCAGCTCCGCGAGGGCCCCACCCCCGCCGGCGGAGCCGGCGACGAGGACTGGCCGGACTCCGAGTCCGACCCCACCGAGGTCGCGGCGATGCTCGAGTGGCTCCTCGACGACAACCTCGTGATGCTCGGGATGCGGGAGTACGAGCCCACCACCGTCGACGGCGCCGACGCGCTGCAGGTGACCGCGGGCCGCGGCCTGGGGCTGCTCAGCCGGGACGAGGACTCCCGCTTCGCCCGGCCCGAGCGGCTCGACGCCCTCCCCGAGGGGGTGCGCCAGCGGCTACGCTCCTCCCGGTTCCTGGTGGTCTCGCGCACCCGCCGGCGCGCCACGGTGCAGCGCCACGCGCCCATGGAGGACCTGCGGGTCTTCGTCCGCGACAGCGAGGGCCGCATCACCAGGATCGTGCGGCTGCTGGGCCTGTTCACCCGCAAGGGGCTGGCCGCCCCCTCCGCCTCGACCCCGGTGCTGCGCTCGAAGCTCGCGCACATCCTGGAGCGCGAGGACGTCGTCCCCGGGTCCCACGACGAGATCACCCTGGTCTCGCTGTTCGAGGCCATCCCCAAGGACGAGCTGCTGCGGGCGCCCACGGAGCAGCTGCACCGCACGCTGGTGGGCCTGCTGCACGCGGAGGAGCACCGGGAGGTCCGCACGCTGACCCGCGCTGACCACGAGCTGTCGACCGTGACCGTGCTGATCACGACCCCGCGCGACACGTGGTCGCCGACCCTCCGGGAGCAGCTCGAGCAGCTGCTGCAGGATCGCTACGGCGCCGACCTCGTCGAGGTCGACCTCGCGCTGGGCGACCGTCACGCCGCGGTCGCCCGCTTCCTGCTGCGGGTGCCCGGTGACATCCCGGCCGTCTCGATCAGCGGGCTCCAGGCGGACGTGCGGCGGCTCGCCCGCCCGTGGGTGGACGCGACCACCTCCCATCTCGTCGAGCGTGAGGGCGGCGAGGAGGGCGAGCGGCTGGCACGCACCTTCGCCACCCGGCTGCCCGAGGTCTACCGCCAGGCGGTGCCGCCCCACGCGGCGGTCCAGGACGTGCTGCTGCTCGACCGCCACCGCCGGGGCGGGCGTGATCTGCTCGTCGGCGTGCGCACGGACGCCGACGCCGACGGGCTCGTGCGCATCAAGGCGGCCAACCGCGGCGAGCCGCTGGTCCTCTCCTCGTTCCTGCCGATCCTGGAGTCCCTGGGGCTCGAGGTCGTCGAGGAGGTCCCGCACCGCCTGGTGGGCGAGGACACCACGCTGCACGACTTCGGCGTGCGCGCGCCCGGCATCGACCTGACCGACGAGCGCACCGCCACGCTGCTCGCCGACGTCGTCCACGCCGCCTGGGACCGCCACACCGTCGTCGACTCGCTCAACCGTCTGGTGCTGACGGCCGGCATGCCCTGGACCGACGTCGCGGTGCTGCGCGCCTACCGTCGCTACCGGCGGCAGGTCGGCACCATGCACACGCCGGAGTACGTCAACGACGTGCTGGTCGCGGAGCACGAGGCCACCAGCGCGCTCATGGACCACTTCCACGCCCGCTTCGATCCCGACCACACCGGCGACCGCGACGCCCACCGGGAGCGCGTGCTGGCCGCGTGCGACGCGATCCGGAGCCTCGACCACGACCGCATCGTGCGCGGGATGCTGCGCCTGATCGACGCCACGCTTCGCACCAACACCTTCCGCCGGGACGCCGTCACCGACGGCACCGGCGTGCCCTACCTCTCGTTCAAGCTCGATCCCTCGCAGGTGCCCGACGCGCCGGCCCCCCTGCCCCACCGTGAGATCTTCGTCTACTCCCCTGAGGTGGAGGGCGTGCACCTGCGCGCCGGCGAGGTCGCGCGCGGGGGCCTGCGCTGGTCGGACCGGCGCGACGACGTGCGCACCGAGGTGCTCGATCTCGTGAAGGCGCAGATCCGCAAGAACGCCCTGATCGTGCCGACGGGCGCCAAGGGCGGCTTCGTGCTGCGGCGCCTTCCCGACGACCCGGATGCGGTGCGGGAGGCGGTCAGGAGCGCCTACACCACGTTCGTGCGCGGCATGCTCGACGTGACCGACGATCTCGATGGCGAGGAGGTGGTCCATCCGCCCCGGGTCGTGCGCCGTGACGAGGACGACCCCTACCTGGTCGTCGCCGCCGACCGCGGCACCGCGACGTTCTCCGACACCGCGAACGAGATCGCCGCCCGCTACGGCTTCTGGCTCGACGACGCCTTCGCCTCAGGGGGCTCCAACGGCTACGACCACAAGAAGCTGGGCGTGACCGCCAAGGGCGCCTGGGTGGCGATCCGGCGCCACTTCCGCGAGCTCGGCATCGACGTCCAGTCCGACCCGATCACCATCGCCGGCGTGGGCGACATGTCCGGGGACGTCTTCGGCAACGGCCTGCTGCGCTCACGGGCGGTCAAGCTGGTGGCCGCCTTCGACCACCGCCACATCTTCCTCGACCCCGACCCGGACCCCGAGACGTCCTTCGCCGAGCGCCAGCGCCTGTTCGACTCGCCCGGATCCACCTGGCAGGACTACGACCCGACGTGCATCAGCGAGGGCGGCGGCGTGTTCTCCCGGGCGGAGAAGGCGATCGAGCTCACACCCGAGATCCAGCAGCTGCTGCGGATCGAGGCCGAGTCGCTCAGCCCGCCCCAGCTGCTGCGCGCCGTGCTCAGCGCCCCGGTCGACCTGCTCTTCGCAGGCGGGATCGGCACCTACGTCAAGGCCAGCGACGAGCGCAACGAGGACGTCGGCGACCGGGCCAACGACGAGATCCGCATCGACGCGCAGCAGGTCCGCGCCCGCATGGTCGGTGAGGGTGCCAACCTCTTCATCACCCAGCGCGCCCGGATCCAGTACGCCCGCCGAGGCGGCCGCATCGACCAGGACGCGATCCACAACGCCGCCGGCGTGGCGACCTCCGACCGGGAGGTCAACCTCAAGATCCTGCTCAACCTGGCGGTCGAGGACGGCCGGATCGACGTCGACGAGCGCAACCAGCTGCTGCGCGACGTGGCCGGCGAGGTCGTCGACGAGGTCATGGACGACGTCGACTCCCAGACCGCGGCCCTCACCCGCGAGCTGGCCCACAGCCCCGAGGCGATGGGCGCCTACGAGGTGCTGCTGGCGCGGCTCGACGAGCGCGAGGAGTTCGACCGGGAGGTCGAGGAGCTGCCCGACGCCGAGACCATGGCGGCCCGCACCGAGTCCGGCGCCGGCCTGTCGCGGCCGGAGCTCGCGACGCTGCTGGCCTGGGCCAAGCGTGAGATCAAGGAGGCGCTGCTGGCCTCCGACGTCCCCGACGAGGACGTCCTGGCGGACAACCTGCCCGCCTACTTCCCGCCCACGCTCACCGAGCGCTTCTCCGACCTGCTCGACCGCCACCCGCTGCGCCGGGAGCTGATCGCGACCGTGGTGACCAACGAGCTGGTCGACCGCATGGGGGTGAGCTTCGCCTCCACGCTGGCCGACGAGCGCGGCATGGAGCTGCCCCGCGTCGTGCTGGCCTGGGAGCTGGCCCGGCAGCTCCTCGACGCCGACCACTACCAGGGCCTGCTCGGCGAGCTGGAGGCCGAGCAGGACCCCGAGCGCATCACCGAGCTGCACGACCACCTGCGCTGGCTGCTCTCGCGCGTGACGGCGACGCTGCTGGCCGACCCCGGCCTGGACGACCCGTCGGCGCTGCTCGAGCGTGACCAGCCCGTCGCCCGCCAATTGATCGCCTCGCTGCTCGAGACCGGGAGCGAGCACCACCGTCGGGCGCGCATCGCCCATGCCGGCTGGCTGATGGACGACCTCGTGCCCGAGGAGCTTGCCCGGCTGCTGGCCTGCGTGCGCGACCTGGTGGTCGTGCCCGACGTGGCGATCGTCGCCTCCTCCATCGCCGACCGTGACCATCTGGAGGTCGCCGACGCGTTCCTGCGGCTCGGCGAGGCCCTCGGCGTGGACGAGCTCGAGCGGCTCGTGGAGCGGGTCGACGCGCCCGCGGGCTGGGCCCGGCGGCAGCGGCGCGGCCTGGAGGCGGACCTGCGTCGCCTGCGTCGGGACGCGGCGGCGGCAGCGCTGCGCCACTTCCCCGACCGCGAGGTCCCGGAGGCCGTCGCCGCGCTCCTGGAGCTGCAGCGCTCTCGTGTGGTGCGGGCCCGGCGGCTCGTCGACGAGGTGTCGCGACACGAGACCCACACCCTCGATGCCCTGGCGGTGGCCACCCGCGCGGTCGCCGAGGTCACCCGCGTCTAAGTTCGGCAGTCAGGTGTGATGAGATGGGCCTCACCGGTCCTGCACCCTGACTGCGAACCCGACCCCGCTACCTCGCTGAGGCGGTGGGGTCGCGTCCGTCCCTCACGCCACATCCGCCAGAGCGGATGCGGCTGGATCGGTTGCGGCCTCGGGCGACCCGTGCCCACCTTCACGATGTGGCTGTTCATGTTCGGTCTCACCGGGTCTCGGCTCGCCGTTTTGTGTCTCCCCGCGTATCGAGGCGACGTCGTACTGTTCGCGCGTCAGGCGGCGGCCTTCGGCGCGGATGTTGCGTGCGGCGTTGACGTCTCGGTCGAGCGTGAGGCCGCAGTGGTCGCAGTCGTAGACCCGTTGCCAGAGCGCGAGCTTGGTTCTCGTCCCGCACTGTGAGCAGGTCTGCGAACTGGGGTAGTACCGGCCGATCCGCACCAGACGCGCGGACCGGTCGGAGGTCTTGTAGTCGAGCTGGCGGACCAGCTCACCCATCGAGGCTTCCGCGACGGACCGGCCGTGCTTGAGGCCCTTGCGTCGGGCCAT
>SKLC01000441.1 GCA_007123425.1 Nitriliruptoraceae bacterium | reverse complement strand
CCTCGACGTAGTGCACGTAGCTGCCCGGCTCGGCGATGATCAGGGTCCGCTCGAACTGGCCCATGTTCTGCTTGTTGATGCGGAAGTAGGCCTGCAGCGGGATGTCGACCTCGACCCCCTCGGGGATCCAGATGAACGAGCCGCCCGACCACACCGCGGTGTTGAGCGCGGCGAACTTGTTGTCGTTGGGCGGGATGACCGTGGCGAAGTGCTCGCGGAACAGGTCCTCGTGGGTGTGCAGCGCCTCGTCGGTGTCGAGGAAGACCACGCCGCGCTCCTCGAGGTCCTCGCGGACCTTGTGGTAGAGCACGGTGGACTCGTACTGCGCCGCCACGCCGGCGACCAGGCGCTCGCGCTCCGCCTCGGGGATGCCGAGCTTCTCGTAGGTCTCGAGGATCTCGGGCGGCAGCTCCTCCCACGACTCGGCCTTCTGCTCGCTGGCCTCGACGTAGTAGAAGATGTCCTCGAAGTTCAGGCCGCTCAGGTCCGCGCCCCAGTTGGGCATGGGACGACGCCGGTAGGCCTCGTAGGCGCGCAGCCGCAGGTCCCGCATCCAGGCGGGCTCGTTCTTGCGCTCGCTGATCTCGGCCACCAGCTCGCGGGTGAGGCCACGGTCGGGCGTGAACGCGTACTGGTCGTCGCGGTCGTGCCATCCGAACTTGTAGTCGGACAGCTCCTGCGCGACGGCCTCCTGACGCTCACGCGCCTCGCTCTGCGGGAGGTCGATCTCTGTCTGGCTCACGTTGGCTCTCCTCGTCGTCCGCCGCACGGACGTCGACTTGCGATCCGTCCCGCCCGGTGTGGCGGGTCCGGCAGGTCGTGGTCGGGCCCGGCTGTCAGGGCCCGTGGGTGGTCGGGGGCTGGTCGTCGGCGAGCCCGTCGGGGGTGGGCGCGGCCCGGTCATGGCCCGTCGCGGGCCCCGCACCGGCAGTGCGCGGGGTGACGCAGCACACGCAGGCGGCGCCGCCGCCCGCCAGCGTCTGGCGCCGCGAGAGGCGCACGTCGCCGCCCAGGACCTTGGAGAAGGTCGCCGCCTCGTAGGCGCACATCTCAGGGTGGTCCTTGGCGATGTCGTAGATCGCGCAGTTGTGCTGGGTGAGGGTGAAGCCCTCGCCGTCGGGCTCGACCGACGCCTCGTAGCCGGCCTCGGACAGCGCGTCGGCCAGCTGCTCGAGGCGGCCGTGGAGGTCCGCGGCGGTCACCGACTCGCGCAGCCCCTCGACCTCGCGCTCCAGGCGCCAGCGCAGGTAGGCGCGCAGCCCCTCGCGGCCCTGGGTGTCGGCGAGGAACTCCAGCATCTCGCCGGCCAGCGCGTCGTAGCGCTGCGGGAACAGCCGCTGGGCGTCCTCGGTCAGCCAGTAGTGCGCGACCGGTCGGCCGCGGCCCTGGTTGACGCGGTGCGAGGCCACCAGCCCGTCCTCCTCGAGGACGCCGAGGTGCCGGCGGACCGCCACCTCGGAGACCCCCAGCAGCTCGGCCAGCTGCGCGACCGTGCGCTCGCCTTCCCGGCGCAGCTCCTCGACGATCGCCGCGCGCTGCTCACCGAGCAGCGAGACCAGCGACCGGGCCGAGGACGTCGACGCGGCGAGGTGACCGGGCATGGTCGCAAGCGCCTTTCGGGGGCGGTCGGGCTGACGGGTGGTTGGTGCCCGGCTCGGCGGGCTCGCTACCGTGGTGCCGCGATGCCGTGCGGGGCGGCAGCCGGGAGCGCTTTTCTCAACATCCGTATTGAGAATAGTAGGGGGTCAGGCGGCAGGTGGCAAGGCACCCGCGGCCGGGCAGCCCGCGTCCGCGCGCGCTCTTGAGCCTCGCCGGCCCGGCGAGGCCAGTAGGGTCCGCGTCGTCGCCGTCAGCAGCCAACGGAGCGCCGCGTGTCCGCACCCCGTCCCCCGCTCGCCTTCAGCCTGCCCCTGACCGGTGTCGACGCCGGCGAGGGCGTCGAGGTGGCCCGCGAGGCCCAGGACCGTGGGTTCGCGGCCTGCTGGGCCGCCGAGGTGCAGGGCCCCGACGCCTTCACGACCCTCGGCGCGATTGCCGCGACGACCGATCTCGACCTCGGTGTCGCGGTGGTGCCGGCCCAGACCCGCAGCCCGTTCGTGCTGGGCATGACCGCGCGCAGCCTCGCGGAGCTGTCTTCGAACCGGTTCACCCTGGGCATCGGCGCCTCCTCGGAGGTGATCGTCAACCGCTGGGCGGGCATCCCCTTCGACAAGCCGCTGACCCACGTCCGCGAGGTCGTCGAGGCCATCCGGCCCATGCTGGCCGGCGAGAAGTCCACCTACGAGGGGGAGCTGGTCACCGTGGGCGGCTACCGGCCCCACCGCTCCCCCGCCGAGCGGGTGCCGCTGGTGCTCGGCGCGCTCAACCCGCGCTCGTGCCGCATGGTCGGCGAGCTCGGCGTCGACGGGATCTGCCTCAACCAGCTCGCGCCCAAGCACGTGCCGATGGTGCTCGAGGAGGTCGCCAAGGGCGCGGGCGGCTCGCTGCCGAACGACTTCACGGTGGTGGCCCGCCTGTTCTGCGCGGTGACCGACGACGTGCCCGGCATGCGCGAGATCGTCAAGGCGACCTTCGGCAACTACATCGCCACCTCCGTGTACAACAAGTTCTACCGCTGGATGGGCTACGAGGACGTCGCCGACGGCGTGCTCGAGGCCCAGGCGCGCGGCGACCGCGAGGGCATGGCCGCCGCGGTCACCGACGAGCTCGTCGACGACCTGTTCTGCCTGGGCACCGCCGAGGAGGTGGCCGACAAGGTCGCCGCCTACTGCGACGCCGGGGTGACGGTGCCGGCGCTGATGCCGTTGGCGATGGGCCGCGAGCAGTCCGCGCAGACGCTGTGGGACATCGCCGCGGCCTACCACCGCTGACGCCGCCCACCGGGGCGGTCGAAGGGAGCAGCGTGGCGCGGGTGCACGTGGGGCGCTTCGGGTCCCGCTCGGAGGCCGACGTCGCCCGGGCCATGCTCGACGAGCACGGCATCGAGGCCCGGCTCGTCGTCGACGACGTCGCCGGGCTGCACCCGGAGCTCTCGCTGGCGACCGGCGGCGTGGCGCTGGAGGTCGACGACCTCGACGCCGAGGAGGCCCGCGAGCTCTTGGCCGACGTGCCCGCGGGTGCCGACGCGCCGGCCACGGGGCTGCGCCCCCGCCCCCGACGACGGCTGGTCGCCTGGGTGCTGTTGGCCGTGGCGATCCTGCTGGCGGTGGCGGTGGTGACCGCGATCGCCGAGGTCGGGCTGCACTGGCTGTAGCGTCGTCTCCGGGCCGGCGCGAGATGCGGCGGGCCCGAGGACTCGACCCCGACCGGGAGGTCGCCGAACCGTGGACGACCGCACGCGCCGCCAGGTGCGCCTGCTGGGCGACCAGCTGGGCAGGGCCATCTCCGAGGTCGAGGGCGAGGACCGGCGCGACCTGGTCGAGCGGGTGCGGTCCCTGGCCGTCGCCCACCGCTCCGGCGACCCCCATGCCGGCGGCACGCTGTCCGAGCTGCTCGCCAGGATCCCGGCCGACGAGACCTTCATCGTGGCCGCGGCGTTCTCCGCGTGGTTCCAGCTGATCAACCTCGCCGAGGATCAGTCGATGGCGCGCCGGCTGCTCGACGAGCGCCGGGTCGCCCAGGCCGCGGGCGACCGCATGCCCGAGACCATCGCCGACGCGGTCGACGCGCTCGTGGCCCGGTGCACCACGGACGGCGACCTCGACCGCGAGCGCCTGCGCGCGGCGCTCGCCGACCTGGCGCTGCGCCCGGTGCTCACCGCCCACCCGACCGAGGCCAAGCGCCGGACCGTGCTCACCAAGCTTGGACGGGTCTCGACCCGGCTGCGGCGGCTCGACCTCGAGCCGCTGACGCCGGAGGACCGCGCGGCGGTCGAGGACGACCTCGCCGAGGAGGTGGCCTCCCTGTGGCTCACCGACGAGACCCGGGTGCGGCCCCCGACGGTGATCGATGAGGTCCGCAACGGCCTGTACTGGGTCGACGCGGTGCTCTTCGACCTCCTCCCCCGCCTGCACGGCGACCTGCGCCGGGCGCTGGCCGCCCGTGGCCTCGACGACGTGGACGTGGGCCGCTTCCTGCGCTTCGGGTCCTGGATCGGCGGTGACCGCGACGGCAACCCCTACGTCACCGACGAGGTGACCGAGCAGGCGCTGCGCGAGGCCCAGACCCTCGCGCTGCGCCTGTACCGCCGCACCATCGACCGGCTGCACGCCCACCTGTCGGTCAGCGCGCGTCGCGGGACCTCGCCCGAGCTCGCCGAGCGGCTCGCGCAGCTGCAGGCCGACCTGCCGGAGGTGGCCGCCGACGTGGATCGGCGCTATCCGCTGCAGCCCCACCGCCAGTTCCTCGCGATCGTCTATCAGGTGCTGGCCCGCACCGAGGAGGCCGCGCGGCGGCCCTGGCGCAGCGACCACCGGCCGCGCCCCGCGACCTACGCGGACGCGCAGGCGTTCGTCGCCGACCTGCGCCTGCTCCGCGAGAGCCTGCGGGCGGCCGGCGGGCACCGCATCGCCGACGGCCGCCTGCTGGACCTGCAGGTGCAGGCGGAGGTCTTCGGCTTCCACCTGGTCACCCTCGACATCCGCCAGCACGCCCGCCGCCACCGCGAGGCGCTGGACGCGGTCTTCGGCCGCTACGGGGACGTCGACGGGTGGGAGGACCTCGACGAGCAGGAGCGCATCGCGCTGCTCGTGCGCGAGCTGGGCGAGGCGCGCCCGCTCACGCCGGCCGTGCTGGACTTCGACCCGGAGACCGACGAGACGCTGGAGGTCTTCCGCCTGGTGCGCCGGGCCTATCAGCGCATCGGCACCGATGCGATCGACGCCTACGTGGTGTCGATGACCGAGCGCGCCTCGGACGTGCTCGGGGTGCTGGTGCTGGCCCGGGACGCCGGGGTGGCGCACGGCCTCGACGTGGTGCCGCTGTTCGAGACCGTCGACGACCTCGAGGGGGCGCCCGACGTCCTCGAGCGGCTGCTGGCCGAGCCGCGCTACCGGGAGCACGTGGCCGCCCGCGGCGAGCACCAGCAGGTGATGATCGGCTACTCGGACTCCAACAAGGACGGGGGCTACCTCGCCGCCGCCTGGCGCCTCGACCGCGCGCAGCGGGCGCTGGTGGAGGTCGCCGACCGGCACGGGGTGGCCCTGACGATCTTCCACGGGCGGGGCGGCTCCATCGGCCGGGGCGGCGGCCCCGCCAACGCCGCCATCCGCGCGCAACCGGCACAGGCCGTGCGGGGACGTCTCAAGCTCACCGAGCAGGGCGAGGTGATCGCGGCCCGCTACCACGACCCCGCGCTGGCGCACCGCCACCTCGAGCAGGTCGTGCACGCCGTGCTCTCGACCACCGAGGCCGACGAGGCCGACGACCTCGACGCCGACGACGCCCGGCTCGTGGACGAGCTCGCGACCCGCTCGCGGGCGGCCTACCGCGAGCTGGTGCACGGCACCCCGTCGCTGGCGACCTACCTGCAGCAGGCCACCCCGCTGGCCACGGTGCCCGAGCTCAACATCGGCTCACGCCCCGCCAAGCGCACCCAGAGCGCGGGGATCGACGACCTGCGGGCCATCCCCTGGGTGTTCGCCTGGACGCAGTGCCGCATCAACCTGCCGGCGTGGTACGGGCTGGGCTCGGCGCTGCAGGGATGGGCCGGCCACCGCGAGGAGCGCTGGGAGCGGCTGCGCGAGCTGATCGCACGCTCCTCGCTGCTGCGCACCGCGCTCGACAACGTCGAGATGGCGCTGGCGAAGACCGACATGGCGGTCGCGATCGACTACGCCCAGCTCGCCGACGACGGGGTCCGCTCCGCCGTGCTCCCCCGGCTGGTGTCCGAGCACGACCGCACGGTCGACGCGCTGCAGCGGGTGCGCGGCCGCGACCACGTGCTGGGCGGGGCACCCGAGCTCGACGAGGTGCTGCGGCTGCGCGAGCCCTACCTCGACCCGCTGCACCTGGTGCAGGTCGGGCTGCTGCGCCGCCTGCGTGAGCACGGCGACGAGCACGGCGCCGACCAGCTCCGCGAGGCCGTGCTGGTGGCCACCAACGGCATCGCCTCGGGGCTGCGCAACACCGGGTGAGCGTCGCCGGGGCTGGCCGTGCCCGGCGGGGGCGCCGGGCCCGTCCGGCCGACCGCACGGCAGGGG
>SKLC01000098.1 GCA_007123425.1 Nitriliruptoraceae bacterium | reverse complement strand
TGACCATCACCGACGAGGAGGAGTTCGTCTCCACCCTGCTGTCGGGCCTGGACGCCTACCCCCGCTACTACGCCCACATGGCGCCCCGCAACAAGGTCGGGCCGGACGCGATCGACCTCAGCCCGCCGGTCGAGGCCGACCCCACCGAGCTGCGCCGCCGCATCCACGTCGGCGAGTGGGTGGTGGACCTCCGCGAGCGCACCGCCTTCGCCTCGGACCACGTGGTCGGCACGATCAACGTCGAGGTCGGCAACTCCTTCATCACCTACCTCGCCTGGATCCTGCCCTGGGGCACCCCGGTGACCCTCGTGGGTGACACCCCCGAGGAGGTCGCCGAGGCCCAGCGCCAGCTGGTGCGCGTGGGCATCGACCGTCCCGCGGCCGCAGCCACCGGCGGCGTCGAGGACTTCGGCGCCGGGCTCGACCACGGCTCCTACGAGGTCTCGGACATGGAGGGCCTGCTGAAGGCGCTCAACTCCGAGCAGGCCGAGACGGTCCACGTGCTGGACGTCCGTCGCAACGACGAGCGCTCCGGCGGCGGGATCGCCGGCTCCCAGCACATCCCGATCCACGAGCTGCCGCGCCGGGTGGACGAGGTGCCCACCGACGTCGACGTCTGGGTCCACTGCGCCTCCGGCTACCGCGCCGCGGTCGCCGCGTCCATCCTCGCCCGCGCGGGCCGCACCCCGGTCCTCGTCGACGACTTCTCGCACCGCATCGAGGAGCTCGACTTCGAGGTCGAGGCACCCGCGGCCTGACCCCCACGCACCGACCTGGTGACGGTCCCCCCCGTGCCGTTGCCACCCGCGCCCCGGCTCCGCCCCGCTGCGGACCGGGGCGCGACCTTTGTCGGCGCAGCGGCCCGCGGCGCGGCGCACCTCGGCGGCTGCGCCGGCGGATTGGCCTAGGGTCGCCGTCCGACGTCACGGGAGACGGATCACACGATGGGCGAGACGCGGGTCGAGGACCCGGTGCCGGGCCTGCGGCGCCGGATACGCAGCGCCGGGATCGTCGGGCTGCTCGTGGGCATCGTCTACGCGATGACGGTGATCTCCGACCCGCCCGTGGAGGGCATCGACGCCGTGCACCCCTGGATCGCGCTGGCCCTGACCCTGTTCGCGCTCACCAGCGCACCGCGGCGGGCCGATGCCCCCTACGGGACGCCGGGCGGGCACCTGCTGCGCGGCGCCGTGTGGCTGCTGCTGGCGGCGTCGGCGGTGTGGAACCTCGTGGCGCACGCGGGCCAGGACACGCTCCTGCTCGTGGTCGGGGCCGTCACCGTGCTCGTCGCGCTCGCCAACGCGGCGATCCGTCTCCGACTCGCGCAGGTCCGACCCACGTGAGCGAGCTCTGACCATCCCCGCCCCCGGGGGGACGCGCTCCGCCGGGGCGCATATGCTCGCCGGCGACGACCTCCGGGGCCGATGGGGCAGGCCATGACCGACACCGCACCGGAGCGGTACACGACCGAGCTGCGTTCGCTGGCATCGCGCAAGCGCCGTGTCTACACGGTGGCGGCCGCAGCGGGCATCGCGGTCACGCTGCTCAGCTGGGTCACCCGTGACCCCGACGACATCGTCGTCGAGATCATCTATCCCCTCCTCGCCGTCGCGCTGCTGGTGTTCACCGTGGCGCTCCATCGGCGCTGGGCATCGCTGCACGCGCTCGAGCGGAGCGTGCTGGCCCTGCTGACCCTGGTGATCCTCGGGCGGCTCGCCTGGCATCTGCTGCTCGGGGGGCACATCGACGACCATCTGCTGGTGCTGGTGGGGGGCCACTACTGGGCCGTGGCGGCCCTGATCGTCGCGGGCTTCGTGCTCCTCGACCGGGATCTGGGGCTGCGCTTCGGCACCGGGGTGCTCCTCGCCTCGGTGCTGCTGGTGGCGGTGGGCGCGGGCCCGGAGCTGGTGGGCCCGGACGGCTCGCGACAGGCGCTGCTCTACCTCGTCCGGCTGCACGGCTTCCTGCTCACCCTGCTCGTGCTGGTGCTGGCGGTCGCCACCCTCCGCGAGCAGCTCCACCGCGCGCTCTCGCGTGCGGAGACCTTCGAGGAGCTCGCGAGCACCGACGCGCTCACGGGGCTGGCAAACCGGCGAGCCGCCGTGGACGCGCTCGCACGCGAGGTCAGGGCGGCCGAGCGCTACGGGCACCCCGTCTCGGTGGTGGTGCTCGACCTCGATCACTTCAAGGCCGTCAACGACGCGCACGGCCATCCCGCGGGCGACGCGGTGCTGGTGGACGTCGCCGTCGCGCTGAGCGAGCAGGCACGCGACCTCGACACCATCGCCCGCTGGGGCGGCGAGGAGTTCCTGGTGATCGCGCCCGGCACCACCCACGCCGAGGCCGTGGCGATGGCGGAGCGACTGCGCGCGGTGCTCGCGGCCCGGCGGCCCGGCGGGCTCGAGGTCACCGCCACCTTCGGCGTGGCCCAGCACGAGTCGGCCGATGGCCTCGAGGGGCTCCTGTCCCGCGCCGATCAGCTGCTCTACGACGCCAAGGCGGCCGGCCGGAACCAGGTGCTGGGCGAGCGCGCCGAGCCGCGAGGCGGCCAGGCAACGTCCGCGGAGGGGCCCGGCTGATCCGACCTCGGCGCGCCGGCGCCTCGGTTACGGTGGCAGAGCAGCCCACGGGAGAGGGACACGCACCATGACCGGGTATCTCGTCGAGGATCTCGACCGCCTGCCCGGCGGCGACGAGGCCACGCGCCGCCGCTACGACACCGACCGCTACCAGGGGGCGACGGGCCTCAACTGGTACCGCGCCGACCCGAGCCTGCAGCGCACGCTGCGTCGCCTGCTGGGTGCGCAGGGCCTGGCCTGGGCGCAGCCCCACCTCGAGCGTGTGGGCGAGCTCATGGGCACCGCCATCGCCGAGCGGGCGGAGGAGACCGACCGCACCCCGCCCCGCCTCGAGCGCTACGACCGGTGGGGGCGCGACGTCAGCCGGGTCGTGATGCCGCCCAGCTTCGAGGCCTCCAAGGCCGACCTGCTGGCCAACAGCTTCGCCGAGCCGGCATTCCAGGAGCAGGCCCGCGTGGCGGGAGCGAACCCCAGCCTGCTGGGGCACACGTGGAACTACCTGCTCAGCCAGGCCGAGATCGGGATGTTCTGCGCCCTGGGCACCGGCGGTGACATGGTGCTGGGCCTGGCCCGCCAGTTCGCGCCGCCGGACGTGGCCGCCCGCGTCGAGGAGCAGCTGGGCGGCGGCATGCTCTCGGGCGAGACCGCGCAGCTGTTCACCGAGCGCAGCGGCGGCTCCGACCTCGGCGCGCTGGAGACCACCGCGGTCCGCGACGGGGACGCATGGCGCGTCGACGGCTACAAGTGGTTCGCGTCCAACGCCAACGGCGCCGCCTTCGTGGTGCTCGCCCGCCCGGAGGGCGCCCCCGAGGGGGTCAAGGGCGTCGCCCCCTTCCTCGTGCTGTGGGAGCGGCGCGACGGCACCCGCAACGGCGTCTCCATCCGCCGCCTGAAGGAGAAGCTGGGCACCCAGGCGGTGGCCAGCGCCGAGGTGGAGCTGCGCGGCGCGGAGGCCTTCCTCCTCGGCCCCGACCCGGCCGATGCAGGCAGCGACGCGGGCGACCGGACCCGGTCCTCCTCGGGCGCGAGCGCCGGCGGGGGCATGGCGCGGATGATGGCGATGACCAACGGGGCGCGCCTGGGCATCGCGGTGATGGGCCTGGGCTGCGCCCGTCGCGCGCTGGTGGAGTCGCTGTCGTATGCGGCCAGCCGCGAGGCCTTCGGCGCACCGCTGGACCGTCACCCGCTGATGCGCCGGAAGCTCGCCGAGCTCATCGTCGAGGTCGAGGCCTGCCAGCAGCTGGTCTTCGACGGGTTCGTGTCCCGGCTGCGGCTCGGGGCCCCCCTGATCAAGCTGCGCGCCGCCCGGCTGGGCATCACCGCCGCCAGCGACGCCATCGAGGTCCACGGTGGCAACGGCTACATCGAGCAGTGGCCCGTCGCCCGCCTGCTGCGCGACGCGCAGGTCAACACCGTCTGGGAGGGCCCGGACAACATCCTGTGCCTCGACGTGCGGCGTGCGATGGTCAAGGAGGCCGCCCACGAGGCGCTCTACGAGCGGATCCGCACCGCCCTGGACGCCTCCGCGGAGGCGGACCCTGCGGCGCTCGAGCACGTCGAGGGGGCGCTGGCGACCCTGCAGAAGGCGGTCGAGCACTGGTGGTCGCTTCACGAGGCGGATGCGGAGGCGAAGCTGTATCCGCTCGCGCAGCTCATGATCGACGTCTACGCGGGCGCGCTGCTGTGCGAGCAGGCCGCCTGGGAGCAGCGCACGCTCGACTCCGACCGGGGCTCGCTGGTCGCGCGGCTCTACGTCCGCGACCACCTCGTCGACCGCGGGCCGATGCGCGGCATCGACCAGCCGGCCGAGGAGCTGGAGCGCTTCGAGGATCTGCGCGCCGGCGCCCTGGTCGACGACCGCCGCTGACGCGCCGCGACGGACGCGCCGCCCGGCCGCCGGCCGGACCCTGGGGTCAGGGCGAGCCCTGGACGTGGTCGCGGACGGGGCTCTCCCGCCCGTGGGTCTCGGGGACTCCCTCGTGGCCGTCGTCCAGGAGCACGGCCCGCTGCAGGGGCCGGCCCTTCTCGTCGACGTAGAGCGCCCGGACCAGCCCGATGCACATCAGGATCATGATCGCCGAGAACGGCAGCGCCGTGGTGATCGCCGCGGTCTGCAGCGCCTCCAGGCCGCCGGCGCCGGCGACCAGCAGCACCGCGGCGACCGCGCCCTCGAGCAGCGCCCAGAAGACGCGCTGGATCTTGGGCGGGTCGATGTTGCCGCCGCTGGTGAGCAGGTCGATCACCAGCGACGCCGAGTCGGAGGAGGTCACGAAGTAGGTCGCCACCAGCAGGATCGCCAGCACGGTGGTGATCGCGGTCCACGGCAGCTCCTCGAGCAGCGCGAACATCGCGACGGCAGGGTCCTGGGCCACCGCGTCCGACAGCGCGCCGCCGGTCGCCCCGTCCAACGCGATCGCGGAGTTGCCGAAGATCGCCATCCACAGGAAGGTCAGCACCACCGGCACCAGCAGCACACCGAAGACGAACTCACGGATCGTGCGGCCGCGCGACACGCGGGCGATGAACACGCCGACGAAGGGGGACCAGGACATCCACCAGCCCCAGTAGAAGATCGTCCACGCGTCCTGCCAGCCGGTGTCGCCCTGGGCGTCGGTCCACAGCATCAGCTCGGGCAGCTGCTGGAGATAGACCCCGACCTGCTCGACGAAGCTGCGCAGCACGAAGACGGTGGGCCCTGCGACCAGCACGAAGAGCATCAGGGCGGTGCCGACCCCGAGGTTGGTCAGCGACAGCCGCAGGATCCCCTTGTCCAGCCCCAGCAGCAGCGAGACGATCGCCGCGCCGGTGACCGCCGCGATCAGCACCAGCTGCATGGTCGTGGACTGCTCGACCACGCCGAGGCTGGCGAGCCCGGCGTTGACCTGCAGGATCCCGAAGCCCAGCGAGGTCGCCACGCCGAACATCGTGCCGAAGACCGCGAACACGTCCACCGCGTCGCCCAGCCGGCCGTGGATCCGCTCGCCCAGCAGCGGATACAGCGCCGAGCGGACCGTCAACGGCAGGTCGTGGCGGTAGGCGAAGTAGGCCAGCGCCAGCCCCACCACCACGTAGACCGCCCAGGCGTGCAGGCCCCAGTGGAAGAACGTGACCGTCATCGCCTCCCGGGCGGCGGCCGCGGTGCCGGCCTCGGCCATCGGCGGGTCGGCGAGGTGGGACAGCGGCTCCGCGACGCTCCAGAACACCAGCCCGATGCCCATGCCCGCAGTGAACAGCATCGCGAACCAGGTCAGGTAGCGATAGCGGGGCCGCTCGTGCGCGCCCCCCAGCCGCAGCCGGCCGAACCGGCTCGCGCCGAGCCACACCACGAAGACGAGGAAGGCCGCGACGACGAGGACGTAGTACCAGTCGAGGTTCGCCGCGATCGCCGACTGCAGCCCCTCGAAGACGCGACTGAGCACGGGGGTGGCCACCACGCCGATGATCAGGAAGATCCCGATGACCACCACCGAGGTGGTGAACACCACGGGGTTGGTCTCCAGGCGCAGGTGCCGCCGCACGTCGTCGTCCGCTGCCATGCCGCCTCGCACGTCGGGGGCCGGCAGTCTGCCAGCC
>SKLC01000391.1 GCA_007123425.1 Nitriliruptoraceae bacterium | reverse complement strand
TGGAGGTGTGCTGGGGCGCCGAGCGCTCGGGGCTGTACTACACCGCGATCAGCACGCGGCTGACCCCGGACGAGATCGCCTACATCGTCGAGGACGCCGGCGCGCAGGTGATGATCACCTCACAGGCCTACCGCGAGGTGGTGGGTGCGGTGCGTGACCGGCTGCCCGGGGTGCGTGCGTGGCTGATGATGGACGAGACCGCCGAGGGGTTCGAGTCCTACGAGGAGGTCATCGGTGCCCAGTCGTCCGAGCCGTTGGCCGAGCAGCCGCGCGGGTCGGACCTGCTCTACTCATCGGGCACCACCGGCAAGCCCAAGGGGATCAAGCCGAAGCTCGTCGACGAGCCGGTCGAGACCCCGACGGCGCTGCTGATGCTCGTGCAGGGCCTGTACGGCATGGACGAGCACACGGTCTACCTCTCCCCCGCGCCGCTGTACCACGCCGCCCCGCTGCGCTACACGATGGCGGTCCACCGTCTGGGCGGCACGGCGGTGGTGATGGAGCGCTTCGAGCCTGAGCAGGCGCTGGAGCTGATCGAGCGCCACGGCGTCACCCACGGGCAGTTCGTCCCGACGATGTTCGTGCGCATGCTGCGACTGCCCGAGGAGGTGCGCACCCGCTACGACGTCTCCAGCATCCAGGCCGCCGTGCACGCCGCCGCGCCCTGCCCCGTCCCGATCAAGGAGCAGATGATCGAGTGGTGGGGCCCGGTGATCTACGAGTACTACGCGGGCACCGAGGGCAACGGCTTCGTCGCCATCGACTCCCACGAGTGGCTCGAGCACAAGGGCTCGGTC
Organism: Nitriliruptoraceae bacterium; assembly: GCA_007123425.1. Lineage (GTDB taxonomy): Bacteria > Actinomycetota > Nitriliruptoria > Nitriliruptorales > Nitriliruptoraceae > SKLC01. Next base: position 5,374 of record SKLC01000391.1, on the reverse strand, counting down.
GGCCGGGCGCTGCTCGGCGAGATCCACATCGTCGACGAGGATGGCACCGACCTCCCGCCCGGTGAGATCGGCACGGTCTACTTCGCGGACGGGCCGCAGTTCGAATACCACAACGCGCCCGAGAAGACCGCCGACGCCTACAACGACAAGGGCTGGAGCACGCTCGGCGACGTGGGCTGGATCGACGAGGACGGCTTCCTCTACCTCGCCGACCGGCGCTCGCACCTGATCCTCTCGGGCGGGGTCAACATCTACCCGGCCGAGATCGAGTCGGAGCTCATCATGCACCCGCAGGTGGCCGACGTCGCCGTCTTCGGCATCCCGCACGAGGAGTTCGGCGAGGAGGTCAAGGCGGTCGTCCAGCCCGTGGACACCGCAGATGCGGGCTCGGAGCTCGAGGCCGAGCTGATCGCCTACTGCCGCGAGCGTCTCGCCGGGTTCAAGTGCCCGCGGTCGGTCGACTTCCTCGAGGAGCTGCCCCGCAGCCGCACCGGCAAGCTCTACAAGCGCGAGCTGCAGGACCCCTACTGGGAGCGGACGAGCGCATGAGCACCGACGAGCGTGACGCTGCCTCCAGGGACGTCGCCCCCGCGGTCGACGCCGCCACGGTCATGCTGGTGCGCCCGTCCCGCCCCGGGGTGGAGACCCTCCTGCTCGAGCGCCACGTGCGGTCCGAGTTCGGCGGCGCGCTCGTGTTCCCGGGAGGGGTCGTCGACGAGCAGGACCGCGGCCTGTCGACCGAGCGCTGGTACGGGCGTGACCCCGCGACCTGGCGCGAGCTGCTCGGTGTCCCCGACGCTGCACACGCGCTGGGCCTGTTGGTCGCGGCGGTCCGCGAGACCTTCGAGGAGGCCGGTGTCCTGCTCGCCACGCGTCGGGGCCGGCCGGTCACCGACACCGACCTCGCCGAATCCGGGTTCGTCGAGGTGCGGCGGCGGCTGGCGAGCCGGGATGAGCACTTCGACTGGCGCGACTGGCTCGCTGACGAGGATCTCGTCCTCGACCTCGGCGCCCTGGCGCCCTGGTCCTGGTGGGTGACCCCGAAGGATGCGCCCAAGCGGTTCGACACCCGCTTCTTCGTCGCCCGCCTCCCCGAGGGGCAGTCGGCCGCCCACGATGCCGTGGAGACGACCTCGCTGCGCTGGTCGACGCCGCAGGCGGCGCTGCGTGCCCACGAGCACGGGGAGGCCACCGTCGTCTACCCCACCCGCAAGAACCTCGAGGTGCTCGACGTCCACGGGTCGGTGGAGGCCGCCTGGCGTGCTGCCGACGAGGGCCGGGTCGACCTGCGCCGCATCGAGCTGTCGATGGTCAACGTCGACGGGGAGATGCTGGTCCAGCATCCCTACGAGCCGGATCCGGTGCGCTTCTGACACGCGCTCGTCGCTGCGGGGCGGCGCTGTCTCGCGTCGCGCCGCCCCGCAGCAGGATCAGCTGCCCATGTGCGAGTTGGGCTCGGCCTTCTCGACGAGCCCGGGGATGACCTCCCCCAGCTCGGTGGGGTCCCAGCGCGCCTCCTTGGTGGCGGTCGGTCCGCGTCGCCAGCCCTCGCCGACGCTGACCGTGCCGCCGGAGACGATGAACACGCGCCCGGTGACCTCCCGCGACTCGGTGCTCGCAAGCCACACCGCGACCGGCGCGATGTTCTCCGGGGCCCCGGGGTTGAACTCGCCCTCGGCCGGCTCCTCGCGGTCCGGGTTCAGGTTCTCGGTCAGGCGCGTGAGCGCGCCCGGCGAGATCGCGTTGACGGTGATGCCGTAGCGCTCGAGCTCGCGGGCGGCGATCACGGTGAAGCCCGCGATCCCCGCCTTCGCGGCGCCGTAGTTGGTCTGGCCCGGGTTGCCGAAGATGCCCGAGACCGACGTGGTGTTGATGATGCGGGCGTCGACCGGGCCGCCCTGCTCCTTCGACTGCGCACGCCAGTAGGCGGCGGCATGACGGGCCGGCGCGAAGGTGCCCTTGAGGTGCACCTTGGTGACGAGGTCCCATTCCTCCTCGCTCATGTTGACCAGCATGCGGTCGCGGAGGATGCCGGCGTTGTTGATCAGCACGTCGAGGCGCCCGAAGGTGTCGATCGCCTGCTGGATCATGCCCTGCGCGGCGTCCCAGTCCGACACATCCGCGCCGTTGGCGACCGCCTCGCCGCCCATGGCCCGGATCTCGTCGACGACCTCGCCGGCCACGCCGTCCGACGAGCCGGTGCCGTCGGGCTCGGAGCCGAGGTCGTTGACCACGACCATCGCGCCCTGTCGTGCCAGCTCCAGGGCGTACTCGCGGCCGATGCCGCGACCGGCTCCCGTCACCACGACCACACGCCCATCACAAAGTCCTGTCACGGCTCACTCTCCCTCATCGCTTGAAGTCCACAACGCCAGACGCCCGACCGAGCGCTTGCTAGGTCGACTATAGTCGAGCAGACTGCAGGGGCCGGAACCTCGGTGCCGAACCCCCGGGCGAGGAGAGGGAGTCCAATGGTCGACGTGGGCGAGCGCGGCGAGCTCGCGGGACGGGTCGCGCTCGTCACCGGGGCCAGCCGCGGCATCGGTGCGGCATGCGCCCTGGCCCTGGCCGAGGCGGGGGCGCAGGTGGCGCTGGCCGCCCGCTCCGAGCAGGATCTGGGTGACCTCGCGGCCCGGCTGCCCACACCGGCCACCACCTTCGTCAGCGACCTCGGCAGCCCGGGGGCGCCCGGGGACCTGGCCGAGCGGGTGCTGGCCGAGCACGGACACGTCGACGTGCTGGTCAACAACGCCGGTCGTGGCCGCAACGCCAGCACCTCCCGGCTGACCGAGGAGGACGTCGACGAGCTGCTGGCGCTCAACCTGCGCGCGCCGATGCTGCTCGCCGGCGCCCTCGCTCCGGGGATGCGCGAGCGCGGTGGGGGCAGCATCATCAACATGTCGTCGATCTCGGGCCAGGCCGCCACGCCGGGACAGGCGGTGTACGCCGCCTCCAAGGCCGGGCTCGACGGCATGACGCGGTCGCTGTCCGCCGAGTGGGGCCTGCACGGCGTGCGCGTGAACTCGGTCGCGCCCGGGGTCATCATCACCGACGCTTGGGCTCCCGGCCGCGAGGTCCCCGGCATGATCGAGGCCCTGGACCGGCGGGTGAGCCTGCGCCGCTGGGGCGAGGCCGAGGAGGTCGCCGACGTCGTGGTCTTCCTCGCCTCGGATCGTGCCCGCTACGTCACCGGACAGACCATCAACGTCGACGGGGGGCTGACCCAGCTGCTGGAGCCGATGCCCCGCGAGGTGCCCTGACCGCGAGCCAGGCGCCGATGCACACCACGACCTTCGAGAGCGGCAGGAAGGGCGAGACGTGACAGCGACGACCGAGCCGGGGCCGAGGGTCCGCCGCGGACCCCGCGGGCATGCGAAGCGGGCCTGGTGGTGGGCACGGCACGCGGTGGCCGACCACGTGGGGCCGGTGCTCGCGCCCAAGGTGCTGCGCCACGCCAAGAAGCTGCCCTCGATGCCACGCGTGCTCCGCTCGCGCTATGCCTCGCCCAAGCGCCCGTGGCAGCTCTCCGCGCCGGACCTGCCGGCCCGGCTGCGCGGCCCCGCCGCCACCCCGCGCGACGAGGACGCGGTCCGGGAGGCCTTTGAGCAGGCGCCCCTGCGGGACTTCTTCCGCGCCAACCTCGACGCCTCGGGATGGCTGCAGCGCGGGCTGTGGCGGTGTCTCCTGCCCGTCGCGCCCCGGCTGCTGCGTGCCCGCAAGGCGGTCAGGGCCACCACCAAGGTGGACCCGACCCCCAGCGCCGCCACACCCGACCCCGACGAGCTGACCCGCCGGCTGAAGGACCACGCGGCCGAGATCGGGCTGAGCGCCGTGGGGGTGGCGGCCTACGACCCCACCTACACCTTCGCCGAGTACCAGGGCTCGCATGTGGGCGACCGGGTGGTGGTGTGCGTGCTCGAGCAGAACTACGCCTCCACCCAGACGATCCCCAGCCCGCGCGCGGAGCAGACCGCGCTGTCCACCTACGCCGAGCTCATGGAGCGCGCGGCGAAGCTGGCGGAGCTGCTCCAGCAGCACGGGTACCGGGCCCACGCGCACGACCAGGAGGGCGAGACCATCGTCATCCACTACGGGGAGCAGGCTGGGCTCGGCCAGCTGGGCCGCAACGGTCAGCTGCTCACCCCCGAGGCCGGCTCGCGCTGCCGCATCTCGGTGATCACCACCGACGCTCCGCTCGACCTCGATGCACCGGTCGACTACGGCGTGCGCGAGATCTGCGACAGCTGCAACGTGTGCGTGCGGCGCTGCCCGGTCGGCGCGATCCCGTCGACCTGGCGGCCCCACCGCGGCGTGGAGAAGTCCAAGCTCAACACCAAGCGCTGCTTTCCGGTGGTCGCCCAGGCCGACGGCTGCGCGATCTGCATGAAGGTCTGTCCCGCCCAGCGCTACGGGCTCACCGCGGTGGCCGACCACCTCGCGCGCACGGGCGAGATCCTGGGCAAGGACACCGACGACCTCGAGGGCTACGACTGGATCGACGGCTATCACTACCCCCCGGGACGTCGCCCGCAGATCAGCGAGGAGTTCCTCGCCATGGAGGGCATCGACCTGGATGCCACCCCGACCCTGCCGATCCACGGGGAGCTGCCGGCGAGGCCCGCGGGCGGCGACGAGCGCCCGATGGTGATGTGAGCACCTCCGACGTGGGTCCCGTGTCCGATGCCGCCGCCTTCTTCGGCCTGCGGCCCGCCGGGCACCACACGTGGGAGCTGCCGATCACCGCCGGGATCTGCTCCTCGCTGCGCACGGTCTTCGGCGGCAGCGCCGTCGCGGCCGCCGCAGAGGCACTGGAGCGCACGATCGGGCTGCCCCTTCGGTGGGCCACCGTGCAGTTCGTGACCTTCGCGCGCCCACCCGAGGTGCTCGAGCTGGTGGTGGAGCAGCTGGCCGCCGAGGGCGGCATCACCCAGGCGCGCCTGTGGGCCCGCACGCCCGACGCGGACGTCTTCCACGTCACGGCGGGGCTGGGCCGTGGCGCCGAGCCCGACCGGGCCTGCTGGGCATCCGCCCCGCCGGTCCTGCCCCCTGACCGGTGCCCGCCCCGTCCCCGGCCGAGGCGGCATGCGGGCACCATCATGGAGCGCGTCGAGGTGCGGCTCGGCGTCACGTCGGACGACGCCCCGACGCCGGGGCAGCTCGCCTCGGGACACGGCGCCTTCTGGGTCCGGGTGACGGACCTGCCGGTCTCCTCCGCCGCCCTGGGCCTGATCGGCGACCTCGTGCCCTCGGGGATGCGGTACGCGGTGGGTCGCCGCCTGGGTGGCCAGAGCCTCGACAACAGCCTCCGGGTCCTGCGACTCGTGCCGACGTCGTGGTATCTCGTCGAGATCGACGTCCACGGGGTCGCCACCGG
>SKLC01000363.1 GCA_007123425.1 Nitriliruptoraceae bacterium | reverse complement strand
GGGGTCAGCGCAGCCGAGCCGCCTGCGCGACGGCGAGCTCGAGCGCCACGGCGACGCCGTGCGCGTCGACGTCGGGCACCACGAGGTGCGCGAGCTCCCGCACCCCGGCGTCGGCCTGGCCCATCGCGATCGCGGTGCCGGCGACCTCGAGCATGGGGCGGTCGTTGTCGGCGTCGCCGATGGCGGCGCAGGCCTCGGGCGCGATGCCCAGGTGCCGACAGGCAGCGAGCAGGGCCCGGCCCTTGTCGGCTTGCGGATGGGTGGCGTTGCAGTAGATGATGCCCGGCGTGCGTGGCGACCCCGCGGGACCGGCCGCCAGCCCGAGCCCGTGGACCGCCGCCACCACCGGGTCGACCCCGCTGGGCTCGAAGATGGCGAAGGTGGCCTTGAGCACGGGCTCGCCGCCGAGGTCCGCCGCGGAGCGCAGCACCGTCGCCGGTGGCGCGCCGAGGAGCTCCCAGTGGGGCGCGGCCCGCTCGTCGCGGTCGGAGGCGTGGTAGGCCGTCTCGGTGTAGACCTCGACGTAGGCGTCCTCGCGGTCGTGCGCCAGCGCGAGCAGCAGGTCGACCTGCTGCTCGGTCAAGGTCCAGCGCGCGACCGTGGCGCCATCGGCCCGGATCTCGGCGCCGTTGTGCAGCACGTGCGGCCCGCGGGCACCCAGCTGCGTGTGCAGCGACTCGACCGCCCCCCGCATGCGGCCCGTCGCGAAGCCCACGCGCAGGCCCGCCTGCTGGGCGTGGGCGACCGCCGCCACCACCTCGGCGCTGGCGCTGGCCGACGGCCCCACGAGGGTCCCGTCGACGTCGCAGACCACGTAGGCCACCGGGCCGGGACGCCACGTGGCGTAGCGGCCACCGGGCCGGACCCCCTCGGGCAGCGCGGCGGCCCCGGTCGACGCATCCACCGGCGGTGTGGTCATCGGCGTGCCTTCGAAGGCCTGCGGGGGAACGGCCTCAGCCCAGCGCCTTGACCTGGCCGAAGCGCTCCTCGTAGTTGGAGAGGTTGGTGTTGAGGGCGTTGAGGACGCGGCCGACCATCGTGGGCGCGATCCGCACGCGGCTGACGACCTCGGCGTTGACCTTGCCGTCCTCGCGCGCCGGCAGCAGCTGGCAGAAGTCCAGCGTGAAGTCGTGCGCGGAGTGGGAGACGACGAGGAAGTTGGCGTAGTCGCCGTACTTGACGTCGTCGGGGACGACCACCTGGACCTGGGGCTTGTTCTTGGGCTGCTCGGGCTGCTCGGGCTGGTTCGGCTGGTCGCTCACGTGAAGGCTCCTGGTCGAAGGGGTGCGCCGGGCGAGGCTATCGGCACCACACGAGGCCTAGGCTCGGCGGGTGCCGCGGAAGGGCCGTGCCGGGCGCACCGGTGCGGCTTGCGCCCCGTGGACGTGGCCGTCGGTGATCTCGTGGAAGGCAGTCGTGTGGAGGAGTCCCTTGCCGGCGTGGCCCGTGCGGCCGACGAGGCGACCGAGGCGGCGCGTGCGCTCATCCCCCGCATCCGCGAGCGCGACCACACCGTGTGGCGGCCCGATCCCGCCGAGGTCGCTGACCGGCTGGGCTGGCTGGACGCCCCGCGGCAGGGACGCCAGCAGGTGGGGGACCTGCGGTCGCTTGCCGCCGAGGTGGTCGGCGACGGCATGACCGACGTGGCGCTGGTGGGCATGGGCGGATCCTCGCTCTTCCCCGAGGTGCTGGCCCGCACCTTCGGTCCCGCGCCGGGCCATCCGCGCCTGCACGTGCTGGACACCACGGACCCGCGGGCCGTGCTCGACCTCGAGGCGCGGCTGCCGTGGACCGCCACGCTGCTGGTCGCCGCGTCCAAGTCCGGCACCACCGTGGAGATGCGCTGTCTGGCCGCCCGCTTCCGGCAGCGGCTCGAGGAGGCCGATCCCGGCCATGCCGGACGACGGATGGCCGCCATCACCGATCCCGGCACGCCCCTGGCCGAGCAGGGGGAGCGCGAGGCCTTCCGTCGGGTCGTGCCCGCGCCGCCGGACGTGGGGGGCCGCTTCAGCGCGCTCACCTCGTTCGGGCTGGCGCCGGCGGCGCTGCTCGGCCTCGAGCTGGAGGAGCTGCTCGAGCCCGCCCAGCGCGTCTTCGAGCGGGCGCTGGCCGGCGAGGCGACGCCGGGCGACCCGGTGCGCCTGGGGGCGGTGGTCGCTGCCGCCGCCCGCGCGGGCAGGGACAAGCTCACGCTGCTCCTGCCCGACGACGCCCCGGGGCTGGGGGCCTGGATCGAGCAGCTGGTGGCCGAGTCCACCGGCAAGCAGGGGGTGGGGATCCTGCCCGTGCTCGACGAGCCGGCGGACGCCGACCGGTTCGGCGACGACCGGCTGGTGGTCGCGGTCGGGGAGCAGCCGGGCCTGGACGAGCTCGCCGACGCGGGCCATCCCGTCGTGCGGCTCGACTGGGAGGGGCCGGGGCAGCTGGGCGCCGAGGTCGCCCGGTGGGAGCTGGCCACGGCGGTCGCCGGGGCGCTGCTCGAGGTCAATCCCTTCGACCAGCCCGACGTCGAGGCCGCCAAGTCGGCGACCAAGCAGATCCTGTCCGCCGGCGGCGACCTGCCCCCGGTGGCCTCGCCCGAGCCGGCGCTCGCCGAGCTCGGCCCGGGCGGCTACGTGGCGCTGCTCGGCTTCGTGACCCCGCAGGGGGAGGACCACGAGCGCCTCCAGCGGGCGGCGGCGCGCCTGCGCGAGCGGACCTCGGCGCCGGTCACGGTGGGGGTCGGGCCGCGGTACCTGCACTCGACGGGCCAGCTGCACAAGGGCGGCCCCGCCGGCGGGGTCTTCCTGGTGAGCGCCGGCGAGGACCCCGACGACGCGGAGGTGCCCGGCGAGCAGCTGACCTTCTCGCGGCTCAAGCGCGCACAGGCCGCGGGTGATCTCGAGGCGCTGGCAGCGGCGGGGCGCGTGACCGCCCACGTCGCGGTCGAGGCGCTGTCGGACCTGTAGCCGTGCCGGCGCGCCCGGCCGTGGGCGGGGAGGGGCTCGAACCCCCGGCCTCCTCGGTGTAAACGAGGCGCTCTCGCCATCTGAGCTACCCGCCCGGGCCGCGAGAGCGTAGCCCGCGCCCCCGCCCCCGAGGCGTGCCGGCCCCGACAGCGCCCACCGCCGCGGGCGTTAGGCTGACCTCCCGGCGCGCGGTCCGGCTGCCCCGCTGCGGGCGCCCCCGGCCCAGCGCGCTCCGCTACAGCCCGGAGGACGAGGAGCCACGAGGTGAGCGAGACCGTCGGCGACTGGCTCGGGATGGTGCACGGGCTCTACCCGAAGGACCAGGCCGCGTCGTGGGATCACGTCGGCCTGCAGGTCGGCGATCCCGGCGCGGAGGTCCAGCGGGTGCTGGTGGCGCTCGACGTCACCGCGGCGGTGGTCGACGAGGCCGCCACACAGCCCGGCACGCTCCTGCTGGCCCATCACCCGCTGCTGTTCCGGCCGCTCTCGTCGCTCACGCCCGAGACCGCGTCGGGGCGCACGGCGCTGCGCGCGGCGCAGGCGCAGGTCGCGGTCGCGGCCGCCCACACCAACCTCGACGTCACCCAGGACGGGGCGGGGACCTCGCAGCCGGTCGCCTCCTGCCTCGGCCTGCAGGAGGTGCGCCCGCTGACCACCGGGCTGCGCGAGGGCGGCCGCTGCAAGATCGCCGCCTTCGTCCCGCCGGAGGCCGTCGAGCAGGTCGTCGACGCGATGGCGGCCGCGGGGGCCGGCGTGATCGGGGAGTACGAGCGCTGCTCGTTCCGGGTGCGGGGCACCGGCACGTTCCGGCCGTCGGAGCACGCCGACCCCTACAGCGGCGAGATCGGCGAGGACGCCGCCGAGGAGGAGCTGCGCGTCGAGATGGAGGTGCCCCGCGGCCGCGCGGGCGCCGTGGTGCGCGCGCTCCACGAGGCCCACCCCTACGAGGAGGCCGCCTACGACCTGGTGCCCCTGATCGAGGGCGCCGAGGTCGGCTTGGGCCTGCTGGGGCGGCTGCCCGATCCCACCCCCCTCGGCGAGGTCGCCGACCTGGTCCGGGAGCGGCTGCCCGCCCCGCACCTGCGTGTCGCCGGTGACCCGCAGCGGCCGGTGACCACGGTGGCCAGCGTGGGCGGGGCCGGTGACTCCATGATCCCCGCGGCGCTCGGCGCAGGCGCCGACGTGCTGATCACCGGTGACCTGCGGCACCACGTGACGCTCGACGCCCTCGAGCTGGGTTTCGCGCTGATCGATGCCGGCCACCACGCCACCGAGGTCGCGGCGATGCCGGCCTGGCGCGAGCGCCTGGAGGCCGGCGCCCGACGACATGGGCTTACGGCACCGGTGGTAGCGTCGGAGGTCGCGACCAGCCCCTGGAGGTGATGGTGTCCGAGCCCACGAGCGAGCAGCTCGACCTGCTCCTCGCCCTGCAGGCGACCGATCACCGGATCCGCAAGCTCGAGCACCAGCTCGACGACCTGCCCGAGCAGCGGGCCATGGAGGAGAGCCGGCAGCGGACGGTGGAGCTCGGCGAGCAGCTCGACGAGACCCGCATCGAGGCCGAGCGGGTCGGTGGCGAGCAGCGGCGGCTCGAGCGCGATGTCGAGGTCCTGAGCGAGCGCCGCGACGCGGAGCGGACCCGCCTCTACGACGGCACGGTGACCAACCAGCGGGAGATGCAGTCGCTGGAGGCCGAGATCGCGTCCGTGGACCGCAGGGTGACGGAGCACGAGGACGATCTGCTCGAGGTGCTCGAGCAGGTCGAGGGCCTCGAGCAGCGGATCGGCCGGCTCGAGGCCGATCGCGCCGCCGAGGAGCAGCGCTTCGCCGAGCTCGAGGCCGCCAGGGACGAGGCGGCCAAGGGACTGCTCGCGGAGCTCGGGGAGCTCAAGGCCACCCGCGCACGCCAGTCCGAGGGCCTGCCCGCCGACCTCCTCGAGCGCTACGAGAAGGTGGCCGCCCGCACCGGCGGCACCGGGGTGGGCAAGCTCGAGGGCAACGCGTGCACCGCCTGCCGGATCGACCTGTCCTGGGCCGACGTCAACGACCTGCTCACCGGTCCGCCGCTGGCGAGCTGCCCGCAGTGCCAGCGGCTGCTGGTCGTGCCCGCCTGACGCGCGTCGGCGGGCACGCGCCCTCACGCGTGCCCGAGGTCCTCGTCGTCGCCGCTGGTCTCGTCTGCTGCCTCACGGCCGGCCACCCCGATGGGATCGAGCCCGGACGGCTTGGCCTCCTCCTTGGCCCGCTCGGCGGCGCTGAGGACGGCGACCTCGTCGTTGCCGTCCTCAGGGAAGGCCGCGACCCCGTAGGAGGCGTGGACGTCGAAGTGCGCGCCGTCGGGCAGGCGGACCTGCTCGGAGGTCAGGCGATCGATGGCGGCGCGCACGATCTCGCGGGCCCGCTCGCGCTCCGTGCCCGGCAGCAGCACGGCGATCTCGTCGCTGCCCAGCCGGGCGAGGTGGCTCTCGCGTCCCGCCGCCCGCCGCAGCACGTGGGCGAGGACCCGGACCGCCTCGGTGCCCGTGGGGTGGCCGTAGCGGTCGTTGAGCCCCCGCATGCCACGCAGGTCGGCGAGCAGGATGGTGAAGGGCTCGCCTGCGGCACGTCGCGCCGCCAGCTCCTCGTAGAAGATCCGTACGTTGAGCAGCCCCGTGACCGGGTCCTCACTGACGACGCGCTCCATCGCACGATGGCGCTGGCGCTCGAGGTCCGCGATGATGCTGCCGACCAGCGTGAGCGACGGCAACACGACGCTGCGCGCGATCACCCCGCCCAGCTCATCGACGCCCAGCCCCACCACGACGAGGTCGAGGGCGGCGTGCGCGACGGTCAGCAGCAGCGCGATGATCAGCGCGGTGCGCAGGGTCGTCGCCAGCCCCGCCAGCAGCACCACCGGGACCGACAGCCACGCCAGCCGAGGGTCGCCGGTCGCGCCATGGAGCAGCAGCACGGCCAGCGTGCCCAGCCCCAGCACCGTGATGCGCTGGCCCGTGCGGTCGAGGAAGGCGACCAGCTGCGTGAGCTGCGTCCGGGTGCGGGTGGGCAGGTCCCGGCGGCTCACGGGCGCGTCCCCGCAGGGTCGCCGTGGGGGCTGCCGCGCCCGTGGCCCGGCCGTGCGACGGTGGGGGCCGAGGGCCGGGCGCCGGGAGCGGGGAGCGGGCCGAGATCGTGCTCGTGGCGGATGGCATCGGGTCGCGGTCGGACCGTGCCGCGGCGGTGGGCGACCGCCGCGGAG
>SKLC01000279.1 GCA_007123425.1 Nitriliruptoraceae bacterium | reverse complement strand
GCCGTGGGGCTGGGCGCTGCGATCCGTCGCAGGCGCGGGCAGGCCGAGCCCGAGGAGCCCGGCGGCACCCAGCTCGCGCAGGCTGGCGCGGACGTCGAGGTCCCCGGCGTCGACGGCCGGCGCACGCTCGGCGACGGCATCGAGCAGCGGCGCGAGCGCCTCGGCCGACGATCCGGCGGCCGCGGGTGCGGTGGGAAGGGTGTCGGCGCGCACGCTCATGCCAGCTCGTGCAGGCGGTCGACCGGGGCGGAGACGACCTCGCGTGCCCGCTCGACGTCCTCGACGCACGGCGCGTCGTAGAAGCACAGGCACTTGTCGAGGTCCTCGCGCACGTAGGTGCGACGGAAGGCGACCTCGGGCACCTCGGCGTACAGGGGCGACTTCGCCTTCTTGCGCTCGAGGTAGGCCTCCATGGTGAGGTCCTCGGGCAGGTCCCACTCGACGAGGTAGCGGGGACCCTGAGCCGCCGCCGCGCGCACCTCGTCCAGGTCGGCGCCCACCAGCCGTACCGGCGCGACGTCCTCGACCTCGACGTCGGCGGCGGCGAGCGCGGCGCGCAGGGACTCGGACGCGGCCTCGGCAGCGTGCGGGGTCTCCACCACGATGAACAGCCGCTTGAGGTCCGCGGTCACCCGCGCCTCGACGACCTCGGCGTCGCCGTCGGTGACGGCCGGGTGGATCCTCGCCACCAGCGCGTCGACCTCGGCGCGCTCCAGGGCCAGGGTGGGACTCTCGATCAGCAGCAGGGACACGAACGACCTCCGTCGACGGTGCGCGGCGATGTGTGGCGCGGACCGTACGAAGGCTCGTGGTCGTCACGACAGCCCCGGTGAGGGCAACCGTTGCAACGGTTTGTCACCCCTCGGGTATGCATCCCGGCCCCGGGGACGCCAGCCACGCACCCGTGACCGGTGCACGTCCCCGTGAACGCGTGTCGTCCCGACGCAACGCCGGCCGCGCGCCCGTGGAACGTCCACACCCCCCGCGCACGCGTGTCGTCCCGAGGCAGCGCCGGCCGCGCGCCCGTGGACCGTGCACACCCCCGCGAACGCGTCGACGCCCCGGCACGAAGGCCGGGGCGTCAACGGAGTCTGTGTGCCGCTACAGCGGGCTCACGTCAGAGGCCTGCGGCCCCTTCTGACCCTGGGTGACCTCGAAGGTGACCTTCTGGCCTTCATCGAGGGACTTGTAACCCGACATGTTGATAGCGGAGAAGTGGACGAACAGGTCGTCGCCACCCTCGTCGGGCTGGATGAAGCCGAAGCCCTTCTCGGCGTTGAACCACTTGACGGTGCCCTGCGGCATGCGTGTTTCCCTTGTGCAGCCACCCCGTAGGTTCGACTACGGCGGTGACGAGGTGTATCGGGCGCGCTCATGCGCCCGGTCTGACGGAACCACGTTACCCCGCTGGCGGCCACCCTGCCATCGGATGCGGCACGGCCGGTGGATCACCTCCGACGGGCCGTGGTCGGCCGGGAGGTCACGGGCGCGGCGTCGTGTCGACACGCGCCGCACGTGCGCCACGCCCGCGGGCACCATCCCACGAGCGGCGCCCCGCGGCGGCAGCTCACGGGGCGCTCGAGGGGCTCGCGGGCTCGGCTCAGCCCTCGAGCTGCGCGTCGAGCTTGATCTCCGCGCCCGCGTACAGGCGCGAGACCGGGCAGCCGGCCTTGGCCGCCTCGGCCTGCTCGAGGAAGGCCTCGGGCTCGATGCCGGGGACGGTCGCGCGGCAGATCAGCTCGATCGTGTGGATGGTGGGCTTGTCGTCCACCGGTCCGAGGTGCGCCTTGGCCTCGGTGCGCACGGACTCCGGCGGGAAGCCCGCGCGGCCGAGGTTGCCCGACAGTGCCATGGAGAAGCAGGCGGCGTGCGCGGCAGCCAGCAGCTCCTCCGGGTTGGTGCCGTCTCCCTCCTCGAAGCGGGAGGCGAAGGTGTAGGCACCGGTGAAGACGCCGTCACCGACCTCGAACTCGCCGTTGCCACCCTTGAGTTCACCGCGCCACTCGGCGCGGGAGCTGCGGACCGTCATGCTCGCTCCTTGTTCGTCGCGTGCCCACACGCTACTGGGTCGACGGGCACCGCTCGGCGGCCGACCCGCCTTCCCGGCCCCGCCCGTCAGGCCGGATCGATGCGGTGGACCGCGCCGCCGAAGTCCAGCAGGTAGAGCTCCCCGTCGGCGTCGCGCGCGAAGGAGACCACCTGCTCGCCGGAGACGGTCAGCTCGGCCTCCTCGAGGAGCTCGCCGTCCTCGACGACGAGCGCGTGCAGCCCGCCCCCGCAGTAGTCGCTGAACAGGTAGGCGCCGGTGAGCTCGTCGATGGCCTCGCCGCGGTAGACGTGGCCCCCGGTGATCGCGCACCCGATGTCGCCGCCGGTCTCGTACTCGTAGACGGGCGGGACGTGGTCGTCGGGCTCCGGGCCGGCGAACTCCAGCGTGCCCTCCATGAGGTTCCAGCCGTAGTTGGCGCCGGCCGCCTCGTCGCGGGGCTGGACGTTGACCTCCTCGCGCTCGTCCTGGCCCACGTCGGCGATCCAGAGCTCGTCGGTCTCCTCGTCGAAGGAGAACCGCCAGGGGTTGCGCAGGCCGTAGGCGTAGATCTCGTCGGCCGCGCCCTCGTCGTCGACGAACGGGTTGTCGTCGGGCACGCCGTACGGCTCGGCGCCCTGCGGGTCGACACGCAGCAGCGCCCCCAGCGGCGTGGTGAGGTCCTGGCCGGCCTCCAGCGGGTCCCCGGCGCCGCCGCCGTCGCCGAGGCCGAGGTAGAGCAGGCCGTCGGGACCGACCGCGATGTCGCCGCCGTTGTGGTTGGCGTAGGGCTGGTCGAGCTGGAGCACGGTGCGGCGCTGCTCGGGGTCGATCCCGTCGTCGCCGACCGCCATCGCGTCGAGGCGGGTGTGGCCGTCCGGGTCGGTGAACGAGAGGTAGAGCTCGCTGCCGTCGGCGGCGAAGGCCAGGCCGAGCAGGCCCCGCTCGCCGTCGGTGGTCGTCTCCTGCGAGAGGTCGACCACCGCCTCGCCCGCCCCGTCGCCGGTCAGGGGATGCACGGTGCCGGCGCGCTCGGCGAGGTAGAGCGTGCCGTCGGGGCCCACCGCCCCGGCGGTGGGCGAGTCCATCGCGGCCACCTCGGTGAGCGCGAGCTCCACCGAGAGGTCGGGCGCGTCGGGCTCGGGCTCCGCGGCGGCCTCGTCGTCGTCCGGTTCCGCGGGCTCCTCGTCGGGCGTGGGCTGCTCGACCTGCGGCGGGTCGTCGTCGAGCTGCGGCGCCTGGGGGTCGTCGCAGGCGCTGATCAGCAGCGCGGCGCCGACCAGCCCGGCCGTGGCGCGGCGCACGGTGATCATCGCCTCCCCTCGTCACGTCCGGTCGCGTCGGGCCGCCTCGGCGGCCGTGGGCTCACCGGGTCACGTCGTCGGCGTCGCCGGGCTGGCCGAAGAACGGGATCCGCTCGAAGTCGAGGTCGTAGCGCTCCATCGCCTGCGGCAGCACCTTCTCCTCGAGCTCGCCGAGCTTCACCAGCTCCGCGAGCACGCAGTAGGCGATCGACGCGGCGTCGACGCGGTGGTAGCGGCGCACCTTCTCGCGGGTGTCGGAGCGCCCGAACCCGTCGGTGCCCAGCACCGCGAAGGGTCCCGGGATCCAGTCGGCGATCTGGAACGGCGTGGCCCGCATCCAGTCCGACACGGCCACGTAGGGCCCCTCGGTGTCCTCCAGGATCCGGGTGACCAGCGGCACCCGGGCCTCGGACTCCGGATTCGTGCGATTCCACGACTCCACCGCGATGCCGTCACGCAGCAGCCGGTTCCATCCGGGCGCCGACCACACGTCGGCGGCGACCTCCCAGTCGTCGGCGAGCAGCTGCTGCGCCCGCAGGGCCTCGTGCATGATCGTGCCCGACGAGAGGATGTTCGCGCGCACGGTCCCGTGCTCCGCCTCGGCGTAGCGGTACAGCCCGTCGATGATCTGCTGGTCGTCGACGTGGTCGGGCATCGCCGGCTGGACCTTCGGCTCGTTGTAGACGGTGAGGTAGAACATCACGTCCTCGCCGCCCTCGCGGTAGGTGTCGGAGTACATGCGCTCCAGCCCGTGCTGGACGAGCACGGCGAGCTCGTAGGCGAAGGACGCGTCGTAGGTCTCCACGGCCGGGTTGGTCTGGGCGAGCAGCAGCGAGTGGCGGTCCATGTGCTGCAGGCCCTCGCCCATGAGGGTGGTCCCGCCGGCGGTCGCGCCGATGAGGAAGCCACGTGACCGCTGGTCGGCCGCCGACCAGATCAGGTCCCCGGTGCGCTGGAAGCCGAACATCGAGTAGAAGATGTACAGGGGGATCATCGGCTCGCCATGGGTGGCGTAGCTGGTCCCCGCCGCGTGGAAGGTCGACATCGAGCCGGCCTCGGTGATGCCCTCGTGGATGATCTGGCCGTCGACGGCCTGCTGGTAGCTGAGCAGCAGCTCGCGGTCGACCGACTCGTAGGTCTGGCCCACCGGGTCGTAGATCTTGAGCGTCGGGAACCAGGAGTCCATCCCGAAGGTGCGCGCCTCGTCGGGGATGATCGGCACCACCCGCTCGCCGAGGTCGCCGGAGCGCAGGATGTCCTTGAACAGGCGCACCAGCGCCATCGTGGTGGCCACCTCCTGCTTGCCCGAGCCCTTCTTGAGCTCCGCGTAGACGTCGCGGTCGGGCAGCTCGGGCATCGTGAACGAGATCCGCCGCTCGGGCACCGGGCCACCGAGCTCCTCGCGGCGCTGCTTCAAGTAGGAGATCTCGTCGGAGTCCTCGCCCGGGTGGATGTAGGGCGGGGCGTCGGCCTCGAGCTCCTCGTCGGAGATGTCGAGGTGCAGCCGGTCACGGAAGCGCTTGAGGCCCTCCGAGGAGAGCTTCTTCATCTGGTGGACGGCGTTGCGCGCCTCGAAGTCGGGGCCCAGCGTCCAGCCCTTGATGGTCTGCGCCAGGATGACCGTGGGTGCGCCGGTGGTCTCGGTGGCTGCCTTGAACGCCGCGTAGACCTTGCGGTAGTCGTGGCCGCCGCGCGAGAGCTTGGTCAGCTCGTCGTCGGAGAGGTGCTCGACGAGGGCGCGCAGCTTCTCGTCGGTGCCGAAGAAGTCGTCGCGGATGTAGTCGCCGGGCTTGACCGTGTAGGTCTGCATCTGCCCGTCGGGGACCTCGTTCATCCGGTTGACCAGCAGCCCGTCGACGTCCTGCTCCAGCAGCGGGTCCCAGTCGCGGCCCCAGACCACCTTGATCACATTCCAGCCCGCACCACGGAACACGCCCTCGAGCTCCTGGATGATCTTGCCGTTGCCGCGCACCGGCCCGTCGAGCTGCTGCAGGTTGCAGTTGACGACGAAGGTGAGGTTGTCCAGCCCCTCGCGGCTGGCGACCGGCAGCGCGCCCAGCGACTCGGGCTCCGCCATCTCGCCGTCGCCCGCGAAGAACCACACGTGCTGGTCGGAGGTGTCGGCAATCCCACGGTTGTGCAGGTAGCGGTTGAACCGGGCCTGGTAGATCGCGTTGATGGGGCCCAGGCCCATCGAGACCGTGGGGAACTCCCAGAAGTCGGGCATCAGCCGCGGGTGCGGGTAGCTGGAGACCCCACCGGGCTCCACCTCGTTCCGGAAGCGGTCGAGACGGTCCTCGTCGAAGCGGCCCTCGAGGAACGCCCGGGCGTAGATGCCGGGCGAGGCGTGGCCCTGGAAGTAGATCTGGTCCCCGCCGCCGGGGTGGTCCTTGCCCCGGAAGAAGTGGTTGAAGCCGACCTCGTACAGCGACGCCGCCGAGGCGTAGGAGCCGATGTGGCCGCCGGTGCCGCGCTCGACGTTGGTGCGGTGGACCATCACCGCGGCGTTCCACCGGATGTAGGCGCGGATGCGGCGCTCGAGGTACTCGTCACCCGGGAAGTCGGGCTCGCGCTCCGGCGGGATGGTGTTGATGTAGTCGGTGGTGGTCAGCGAGGGCAGGCCGATCTGCTGCTGCCGGGCACGCTCGAGCACCTTGAGCAGCAGGAACCGCCCGCGGGAGCGGCCATGCTCGGAGACCACCGCGTCGAAGGACTCGAGCCACTCGCGGGTCTCGGTCTCGTCGATGTCGGGGTGCTGGCTGGGCATCCCGTCGGTGATGATCGCCCGGTCGGGGTCACCGGTGCGCTGCTGCTGGTCCGACTCGTCAGCCACGTTCGCTCGCTCCTTGTGGGCCGGGCGGCCCGGACGATGCAGGAGGGTGTCGACGGCTCACCGTAACCCCTGCCCGCCGCGCTCGCCCCCGGCAGGGCCCCCGCGTGCGCGCGGGCGCGCGGGCGGGTGTGGCACCCGGCGAGGTCGATGC
>SKLC01000263.1 GCA_007123425.1 Nitriliruptoraceae bacterium | reverse complement strand
GAGGCCGACCGCGACGATGAGCCCGCACAGGGCCGCAGCCGGCCACCGCCACCGGCGCAGCGGCACCACGGGCGGGGTCCGCACCGCCCGCCGCGCGCCGAACTGACCGCTGCGCTCCCGGGCGATGCGGGCCTCGCCGACGATCACGATGATCGTCAGGGCCACCAGCAGCAGGCCCAGCACCGCGGCCGGCGCACGGTCGAACGCGCTGCGGTACTGCAGGTACAGACCGCGGGTGAACGTCGAGTAGCGCAGGATCGAGACCGCGCCGAAGTCACTGAACACGTACAGGGTGACCAGCAGCCCACCGGCCGCGACGCTGGCGCGCAGCTGCGGGACGGTCACCTGGAGGAAGGTGCGCACCGGGCCGTGCCCGAGCAGGCGACTGGCCTCCTCCTGCGAGGGATCCAGGCCGCGCAGCGACGCCTGCGCGGTGAGCAGCACGTAGGGGAAGCTGAACAGCGTCAGCGCGATGAGCGCGCCCCAGAACCCGTAGGGGCTGGGCGGGACCACGCCGAGCCACTCCTCGACGAGCCCGCCGCGCGCGAAGGCACCCACCAGGGCGAAGGCGCCGACGTAGGTGGGGATCACCAGCGGCAGCGCGGTGGCGACGGCGAAGAAGCGCCGGGCGGGCAGATCGCTGCGCACCGTGAGCCAGGCGATCGGCACGCCCACCAACACGCTCAGCGCGGTCACCGAGACGCCCAGCAGCACGGTGCGGCCGGCGAGTCGCAGCGTCTCGGCGTCCAGCACGATCTCGACGATGCGCGACCACGACAGGTCCGCCGCCGCGAGCACCAGGTACAGCGCCGGCAGCAGCATCGCCAGGCCGATCAGCACGGCGGGGACCCACACCACCGGGTGGGTGCCGACGCGGCGACCCCGCCCCGGACGGCGCGTCCGGGGCGGGGTCGACAGCCGGGAGGTCAGCTGCCCGTCGGTGGCGGATGCGTCACTGCTCATGTGACCCCGAACGGTACGCCGTCGGCGACCCGGTTCACGACCGGCGGTCAGCGCAGCGCGCCCACCTCACGCAGCAGCTCGAGCGTGCCCTGCAGGTCCTCGAGGTCGCTGAGGTCGACGTCGGGCGGGTCGATCTCCTCGAGGCTGGGCAGCTCGGGCGACTCGACGCCGTCGCGCACCGGGAACTCGAGCGCGTCGGTGACCTGCCCGAAGTGTGTCTGCACCTCCTCGCTGAGCAGGTAGCGGATGAGCTCCGTGGCGGCGTCCTGCGCGTCGCTGGTGGCCAGGACGCCGGCGCCGGCGATGTTGACCAGCCCGCCGATGTCGCCGGGCAGGTACTTGTTGTCCACGGGGAAGTCGGGGTCCTCGGCGAGGAAGCGGTACAGGTAGTAGTGGTTGACCAGCCCCACCTCGACCTCGCCGCGGCCGAGGCCCTCGACGATGCTGGTGTTGTTCTCGAACTCCGCGGGATCGTTGGCCATGATGCCCTCGAGCCAGTCGCGGGCGGCGTCCTCGCCCTCCTCGATGCGCATCGCGGTGACGAAGGCCTGGAAGGAGCCGTTGGTGGGCGCCCACCCGATGCGGCCCTCCCACTCGGGATCGGTGAGGTCGTGGACGGAATCGGGCACCTCGTCCGCGTCGAGCGCGTCGGTGTTGTAGCCCAGGACCCGGACACGGCCCGTCGTGCCGCTCCACTCGCCCTCGCGGGAGCGGAACAGCGGATCGACGAGATCGAGCACGTCGTCGGGCAGCGTGGTCAGCAGGCCCTCGGCCTCCAGCGCCCCCAGGGCGCCGGCGTCCTGCGCGAAGTAGACGTCCGCGGGGCTCGCGTCGCCCTCCTCGAGGATGGTGGCCGCCAGCTCGGCGGTGTCGCCGTAGCGGACCTCGACCTCGATCCCGGTCTCGGCGGTGAAGTCATCGAAGAGGTCGCCGACGAGCTCCTCGTTGCGGCCCGAGTACACCGTGATCGGCCCCTCGGCCGCAGCCGCGTCGGTCTCGGCGCCCCCGGCGTCGTTGACGGCGTCGTCGGGCTCCGTGTCCGTGCCGCAGGCAGCCAGCAGCAGGCTCAGCGCCCCGAGGGCAGCCAGCCAGCGCAGGGGCCGGTGGGTGGTGCGCATGGTGCATGCTCCGTGGTGAAGGGTCGGCTCGGCTGGCCTCGCGGCGTCGACCGACCTGGCGGAAGTCTACTTAGGTCGACCTAAGTGAGGTGAGCCTAACCAGAGCGGACCTGAGCATGCAACAGCGCCGGCGCGACCCGCAGGTCGGCGCCGGCGCCGGCAGCCGTCGAAGCCCGACTTGCGCTCTAGGAGTGGAAGTCCTCGAGCGCGCGGTTGAGGGCGGCGCTGGGCCGCATCGCCGCCGCGGCGAGCTCGCGGTCGGGCCAGTAGTAGCCACCGATGTCCATCGGCTGGCCCTGGACCTCGTTCAGCTCGTTCACGATGGTGTCCTGCTCCTCGTCGAGCCGGGACGCCAGGGGCGCGAACTTCTCGGCCAGGCCCGGGTCGCGGTCCTGGCCGGCGATCGCCTGCGCCCAGTACAGCGCCAGGTAGAAGTGGCTGCCGCGGTTGTCGAGCTCGCCGACCTTGCGCGACGGCGAGCGGCCCTCCTCGAGGAAGCGCGCGATGGCCCGGTCGAGGGTGTGGGCGAGCACGCCGGCGATCTGGTTGCCGTGCCGCTTCTCGAGGTGCTCGAAGGAGACGGTCAGCGCCAGGAACTCCCCCAGCGAGTCCCACCGCAGGTGGTTCTCCTTGAGGAACTGCTGGACGTGCTTGGGCGCGGACCCGCCGGCGCCGGTCTCGAACAGGCCCCCGCCGTTCATGAGCGGGACGATCGAGAGCATCTTCGCGCTCGTGCCCACCTCGAGGATCGGGAAGAGGTCGGTGAGGTAGTCGCGGAGGACGTTGCCGGTCACCGAGATGGTGTTCTCGCCGGCGCGCACCCGCTCGAGGGTGTACCGCGTCGCCTCGGCCACCGGCATGACCTCGATCTTCAGGCCGTCGGTGTCGTGCCCGTCGAGCTCCGCGCGGACCTTGCCGATCAGCTGCTGGTCGTGGGCGCGGGTCTCGTCCAGCCAGAAGACCGCCGGCCAGCCGGTCTCGCGGGCGCGGTCGACGGCCAGCGCCACCCAGTCGCGGATCGCCGCATCGGTGGTCTGGCACATCCGGAAGATGTCACCGGGCTCGACCTCCTGCTCGAGCAGGGTCGCGCCCTCGGCGTCGACCACGCGGACGGTGCCGGCCCGCTCCACCTCGAAGGTCTTGTCGTGCGAGCCGTACTCCTCGGCCTTCTGCGCCATCAGCCCCACGTTGGGCACGGTGCCCATCGTGGTGGGATCGAAGCGCCCGTGGCGCTGGCAGTCGGCGATCACCTCGGCATAGAGGTCGGCGTAGCTGGAGTCGGGGATGACGGCCTTGGCGTCCTGCTGCTCGTCGTCCTTGTTCCACATCTGCCCCGAGTCGCGGATCATCGGGGGCATCGAGGCGTCGATGATGATGTCGTTGGGGTTGTGCAGGTTGGTGATGCCGCGGCTGGAGTCCACCTGGGCGAGGTCGGGGCCCGACTCGTAGGCGGCCTGCAGGTCGGCCTCGATCTCGCGCTGCTGGCCCTCGTCGAGCTGCTCGATCGTGGCCAGCAGGCTCGCGATGCCGTCGTTGGGGCTGATGCCCAGCCGCTCGAAGGTCTCGGCGTGCTTGGCGAAGGCGTCGGCGAAGTAGGTGCGCACGACGTGGCCGAAGATGATCGGGTCCTGCACCTTCATCATCGTGGCCTTCAGGTGCACGGAGAAGAGCACCCCACGCTGCTTGGCGTCGGCCATCTCGCGCTCGAGGAAGGCCAGCAGCTCACGCCGGCGCATCACCGCCGCGTCGATCACCTCGCCGGCGCCCAGGGCCAGCGACTCCTTGAGGACCTCGGTGCCGCCGTCCTCGGCCACGAGCTCGATGCGCGCGGTGGTGGCCTGCTCCACGGTGGTCGAGCGCTCGGTGGAGCGGAAGTCGCCGTCGTCCATGCTGGCCACGTGGGAGCGCGAGTCGCCAGACCACTCCCCCATCCGCGGCGGGTGCTTCTGCGCGAACTCCTTGACCGCCGCGGGCGCACGCCGGTCGGAGTTGCCCTGCCGCAGCACCGGGTTGACCGCGCTGCCCTTGACCGCCGAGTAGCGCTCGTGGATCTCGCGCTCCTCGTCGGTGCCGGGGTCCTCGGGGTAGTCCGGCACCGCGTAGCCGGCGGCCTGCAGCTCCCTGATCGCCGCCTTGAGCTGCGGGATCGACGCCGAGATGTTGGGCAGCTTGATGATGTTGGCGTCGGGCTCGTTCACCATGCGGCCCAGGACGCCCAGCTGGTCCTCGATCCGCTGGTGCTCCTCGAGATGGTCGCCGAACGCGGCCACGATCCGACCCGCCAGCGAGATGTCGCGCGTCTCCACCTCGACGCCCGCCACCCCGGCGAACGCCTCGATGATCGGCAGCAGCGACTCCGTCGCCAGGGCCGGCGCCTCGTCGGTGTAGGTGTAGGTGATCTTGGTCATGTCCTCGTGCCCATCGTCGTGACGGTCGGTGGGCCGGTCGGCAGCGCCGGCCACATCGCCCTCCACGCT
This sequence comes from Nitriliruptoraceae bacterium, assembly GCA_007123425.1. GTDB lineage: Bacteria > Actinomycetota > Nitriliruptoria > Nitriliruptorales > Nitriliruptoraceae > SKLC01. Next base: position 1,859 of record SKLC01000263.1, on the reverse strand, counting down.
ACTCGCGCCTCGTGGCTCCTGCCGACGCCGGCGAGCGCCTCAACGGCCCCCAGGCCGCGGCCACCGCGGCAGCGGGCAGGGCGTAGGATCGCCCCGTCGAGAGGGAGGCGCGTGGTGGCACGGTCCGGCCCACCGGCCTACGCCTGGGACTGGTTCGCGCGGCAGCGGCTGCTGTGGCGCGAGGTCCGCTCACGGCTGGCCGCGTCGGCCACGCCGGCCGCCCCCCGCTACCGGTCGCTCGACACCAAGTCGGAGGTCGTGGCCGCTCTGCGCAGCGACTACGTGCGCGACGAGGTGGTGCGCACGGTCGTCGACCGGGTCATCGCCGAGGTGGCCTTCCTCTCCCGCCTCGACGCCACCTTCGACGAGCTCGGCGTGGTGAGCGCACCGCGCGGCATGCGGTGGTGGTGGACGGCGCTGACCGGGGAGGAGCTCGACGCTCCCGCCACGCGCCCGGCGCAGTCGGCACCCGGCCGCCAGCTCAGCCTCGACGACGTGCACGAGGGCTACGGCGACTGACGGCCCTGGAGCCCGGGCCGCTGGGCCGGCAGCTCCGCGACGAAGCGGGCGCCCCGGTCGACCTCCTCGAACCACAGGCGGGCGTCGATCATCTCGCCCATCCGACGGGCGATCGCCAGCCCCAGGCCCATCCCCGGCGATCGGTCGTCGCCGCGCACGAAGCGCTCGAAGATGCGGTGGCCGAGCTCCGCGGGCACCCCGGGGCCGTCGTCGACCACGACGACGCGCACGGCGGCGCCCACGGGCTCGATCTCGACGCGCACGAGGTCGCCCTGCTGCAGCGCGTTCTCCACCAGCGCCCCGAGCACGAAGCGGGCCACCTCCGGGTCGGTGTGCACCCGCAGCCGCTCGCCGCCCTGCACCTCGACGCGCGCGGTGCCGCCGCGATCGTGGACCGCGAGATCGACCACATCGCGCACCGGCACCAGCTGCGGCTCCGGCTCGGCCAGCCCCGCGTCGACGCTTGCCAGCGACAGCACCTCCTCGATGAGGTGCTCGAGGCGGATCGAGGCGGTCACGATGCGGTCGAGCATCGCGTGGCGCTGTTCCACCGTGAGGCCGTCCTCGTGCGCCCCGAGCGTGCCGGCGAAGCCCGTGATGATCGTCAGCGGCGTGCGCAGCTCGTGCGAGACGCGGGCGATGAAGTCCGAGCGCAGGCGGTCGAGCTCGCGGACGTCGGCGAGCTGCCGGCGCACCAGCAGCAGCGGAGCCAGCAGCGTGGCGATCGACTCCACGGCCACCTCGTCGGCCGTCTCGAGCCCGGTCCCGCGCGCCGGCTCGGCGACCAGGACCGCCAGGGTGGTCTCCGCGGCGACCACGGGCACGGCGTAGCGGCACCGCTCGTCGCCGTGGCCGCCGGCGGGCCCCTCCCCCTCGCATGATGCAGCCACGGGAGCTCCGCGCGCGGTCACCTCCCGGACGAGCCCCGCCACCGGCGCCGCTTCGTGTCGGTCGGCTGAGGAGGAGCTCGACGCCAGCTCGTCGACCTCGCCCCGGTCGACGGCGAGGACGAGCCGCTCGAGGGCGGTGCCGCCGCCCACGACGGCGAGCAGGTGGTCGAGGGTCGCGGCGAGGTCGCCCGCGTCGTGCAGGCCCGCCACCGCCCGCCGCAGCCGGGCGGGCAGATCGGCGATGGCGCCCATCCGGGCGGGGTCCTCGGCACGCCCCATGGTGCTCCCCTCGCCGCCGGCCGGTCGTGGGGTCCGGGCTCCCTGCGGCGGCACCGCGATCCTAGATACTCCGTGCCGGGCCGTCAGGGAGGCGATCCGTGCCACGTGCCCGTCCAGGGCGCCGATCGAGCGGGGGCGCATGCCGCAGGGGTGAGGAGCGGACTCGGCCCG
>SKLC01000047.1 GCA_007123425.1 Nitriliruptoraceae bacterium | reverse complement strand
GTCGACGAGCCCGCCCGCGGCCGCCTGGCCGCGCTGCCCCTGCGCACGTGGCTGCGGGTGCAGGTGTCGCTGGGCCGCGTCGCCACGCAGCGGCTGCGAGCCGCTGACGAGGTGGACAGCGCCCGCGTGCTGGAGGCCTTCGATCTCGAGGTCGCCACGGGGCTGCACGACGATCGGCTTCGGCGCACCGCGGCGCGCGTGCCCCGACGCCACGGGCTCGAGGTCGACGATCTGCGCCATCTGCTGCGGGCCCTGGCGCGTGCCCAGCCCGCGGAGGAGGGCCCCGGTGCCGGCGAGGGCTGGGGGTGACCTACCCTCGCCCCGTCATCGGGCCCCGGCGTCCGTTCCCCGAGCCCCGGAGGGCTGCGTGACCCACGAGCTGTCCACCCTGCCCTCCGGCGTGCGCGTCGTGACCGAATCGCTGACCGACGTGCGCTCGGTCGCCTTGGGCCTGTGGGTGGCCGTGGGCTCCCGCGACGAGACGCGGGAGCAGACCGGCTGCTCGCACTTCCTCGAGCACCTGCTGTTCAAGGGCACCTCCCGGCGCAGCGCGCGCGAGATCGCCGAGGCGCTCGACGCGGTGGGCGGCGAGATGAACGCCTTCACCTCCAAGGAGGTGACCTGCTTCCACGCCCGCGTGCTCGACCGCGACCTCCCGCTGGCCTTCGACGTGCTCGCCGACATGCTCGTCGACGCCCGCAACGCCGAGCCCGACGTCGAGGCGGAGCGCGACGTCGTCCTCTCCGAGATCGACATCCACCTCGACACCCCCGACGACCTCGTGCACAGCGACCTGGCCGAGCTCGTGCTGGGCGACCACCCGCTGGCGGTCGAGACGCTGGGCAGCGCCGAGGCGGTCCGCGCCCTGAGCCGCGAGCAGATCCACGGCTACTACCTCGAGCGCTACCGGCCCGAGGACCTCGTGGTGGCGGCCGCCGGGAACCTCGACCATGCGCAGGTGGTCGACCTCGCCGACGGCCTGCTGGGCGATCTGGGCCGGCCCGGCAGCGGCCGCCCTGCCCGCCGTGGCCCCGACGGCTACGGCGAGCGCGAGATCCGGGTGCGCCACCGTCCCACCGAGCAGGCCCACGTGGCCCTGGGCCTGGGCGGGCTCGACCAGGACGACGAGGACCGGTGGCCGCTGCGCGTGCTGATCACCCTGCTGGGCGGATCGATGAGCTCCCGCCTCTTCCAGGAGATCCGCGAGATCCGCGGGCTGGCCTACGCCACCTACGGCTACAGCGCGTCGTGGACCGACGGTGGCCTCGTCGCGGCCTACGCCGGCACCACGCCGGGCAAGGTCGACGAGGTGCTGGGCCTGCTGCGCGAGCAGCTCGACCGGGTCGCCGACGACGTGACCGCCGCCGAGGTGGAGCGGGCCAAGGGCGCGATGGTGGGCGCGACCGTGCTGGGCCTGGAGGACACGGGCTCGCGCATGGGGCGCCTGGGCAGCCAGGTCGCCACCGGCGCTCCGCTGCTGACCGTCGATGCGACCCTGGCACGCGTCGAGGCGGTCGGCGTGGACGATGTGCGGCGGGTCGCCGCGCGCGTGCTGCGGCGGCCACGGGACCTCGCCGTCGTCGGCCCGTTCGCCGCCGAGGAGGCGGCGCGCTTCGCGGACGCGGTCGGCTGAGCGCACCATCCCCGCCACCCCTGCCGTAGGGTGTCCGGGAGCCCCACCTGGCGCTGCTGTCGACGTCCCGAAAGGTTCGCCCGTGCGCGATGGCCGTGACGACCTGCGCTGGGCGGTCCGCCAGCGTGAGCTGCGGCTGCCCGAGCCGCTGGTGCCGCTGGCCCGCCTGGCCCGCAACTACCGGTGGTCGTGGACCCGTGGTGGCCCCCAGCTCTTCGCCCACCTGAGCCCGCACGGCTGGGAGCGGGCGGGCGAGAACCCCGTGCGGCTGCTGCGCGACCTGTCGGTGGCGGAGCTCGAGACCGCCGCCGAGGACCCGGGCTACGTGGCCGAGCTGCAGCGCGTCGCCGCCGCCTTCGACGAGGCGGTGGACCTCGACGAGGCGGCCGCGGCGCTGCAGGAGGGCACCATCGCCTTCCTGTGCGCGGAGTACGCGGTGCACTCCTCGCTGCCGATCTACTCCGGCGGGCTGGGGGCGCTCGCCGGGGACATCCTCAAGGAGGCCTCCGACCTGCGCGTGCCGATGGCGGCGGTCGGCCTCTTCTACGACCAGGGCTACTTCCACCAGCGGCTGGATCCCTCGGGGCAGCAGCACGAGTACTGGATCCCCACCCACGCCGAGGACCTGGCCGCGGTGCTCGTCACCGACGAGTCCGGGCATCCGATGGAGATCGGCGTCCCCGTCGAGGACCGCGAGGTGGCGGTGCGCGTCTGGCGGGTCGACGTCGGCCGCGTGCCGCTGTTCCTGCTGGACTCCGACGTGGCCGTCAACACGCCGTACGACCGCTGGATCACCTCCCGGCTCTACGTCAGCGACCGCGACCTGCGCCTGGCCCAGTACACGCTGCTGGGCGTCGGGGGCGTGCGTGCCCTGGAGGCGATGGGGCTCGGCCCGGCGACGATCCACCTCAACGAGGGCCACGCGGCGCTGGCCACCCTGGAGCTGGCCCGTGGCGAGGCGGCAGCCGGCGCCCCCTTCGCCGAGGCGATCGAGGCGGCCCGCCGCCGCACGGTGTTCACCACGCACACGCCGGTCCCGGCCGGCAACGAGACCTACCCGGGCGAGCAGATGCGCGCCATGCTGGGCTCGCTGCCGAGCGAGCTGGGGGTCGAGCCCGAGCAGGTGCTCGACCTCGGCCGGGTCAACCCGGGCGACCACGACGAGTGGCCCGGCATGACGGTGCTGGGGCTGCGCACCAGCCGTGCGGCCAACGGCGTCAGCCGCGAGCACGGGCGCGTCGCCCGCGGGATGTGGCACCCGGTGTTCGGGGACGCCGACCCCGAGGCCGCGCCGATCGGCCACGTCACCAACGGCGTGCACCACCCCACCTGGATCGCCCCCGCGATGCGCCGCCTGCTGGACGAGCACCTGCCCGAGGGCTGGTTCGAGCGCGCCGACGACCCGGCGGTGTGGTCGGCGGTCGACGAGATCCCCGACGCGGCGCTGTGGCGTGTCCGCGAGGAGCTGCGGGCCGATCTCATCGAGTTCGTCCGCGAGCGCAGCCTTCGGGACCGGCTCGGGCGCTCGGAGCCGCGGGACTACGTGGAGGCGGCGGCCCGCGCGCTGGACCCGGGGACGCTGACGCTGGGCTTCGCGCGGCGGGTGGCGACCTACAAGCGGCTCGGGCTGCTCATGCACGACCCCGAGCGGGCGCTGGCCCTGCTCGACGGCCCGAACCCGGTGCAGCTGCTGATCGCCGGCAAGGCCCACCCGGCCGACGATGCCGGCAAGTCGCTGGTGCGCGAGCTGTTCGCCCTCAAGGGCGCGGCCAACGTCGCCCAGCGCGTGGTCTTCCTCGAGGACTACGACCTGGGCATCGCCCGGCGGCTGGTCGCCGGCTGCGACGTGTGGGTCAATCTCCCGCGTCCCCCCATGGAGGCCAGCGGCACCAGCGGCATGAAGTCCGCGTTCAACGGGGGCCTGCAGCTCTCGGTCGCCGACGGCTGGTGGGCGGAGGCCTACGACGGCACCAACGGCTGGTCCATCCCGGCGCGCACCGACCTCGACGAGGAGTCGCAGGACCAGCAGGACGCCGAGACCTTCTACCGCCTGCTCGAGCAGGAGGTCGTGCCCACGTTCGCGGCCCGCGAGCAGGACGTCCCGGCCGACTGGGTGCGCCTGATCAAGGCGTCGCTGCGCACGGTCGCGCCGCGCTTCGCCGCGACGCGCATGGTCCGCGAGTACCAGGACACGGTCTACGCCACCCCGCCGCCACCCGCGGGGGCGTAGGCTTCGCCCCCCGCGGGTGGCCGTCGACGAGGAGTGAGCACGTGACGATCCGGGTGGGCGTGGTCGGCGCCGGTGGCCGCATGGGCAGCGAGGTCTGCCGGGCGGTCGACGACGCGGACGACCTCGAGCTGGTCGCCGCCGTGGACCCCTCCCACGCGGGTCGGGCGCTGGGCGAGGTAACGGGGGTGGGCGGTGACCTGGAGGTCGCCGCCGACCTCGAGGCGGTGACCGGCGCGGGCAGCGACGTGGTGGTCGAGTTCAGCGGCCCGAGCAGCGTCGGCGCCAACCTCCGCTGGCTGCTCGAGCACGGGGTACACGCGGTCGTGGGCGCCACGGGCATGGCCGCCGAGGACCTCGAGGCCGCCCGGTCGCTGGCCGCCGAGGGCGAGGCGAACGCGCTGATCGCGCCCAACTTCGCGATCGGGGCCGTGCTGCTCATGCAGTTCGCCGCGCAGGCGGCGGAGCACCTGCCCCACGTCGAGGTGATCGAGCTGCACCACGACCGCAAGGTCGACGCCCCGTCGGGCACGGCCCTGCGTACGGCCGAGCTCATCGCCGACGCCCGCGCGCAGGCGCCCGAGGTCCCGCTCGGCGACGACGACCACCCGGGCGCCCGGGGCACCGACCACGACGGCGTGCGGGTCCACAGCGTCCGGCTGCCGGGCCTGGTGGCGCACCAGGAGGTGATCTTCGGCGGCGTGGGCCAGACGCTGACGATCCGTCACGACTCGCTGGATCGGACCTCGTTCATGCCCGGGGTCCTGCTCGCCTGCCGGCAGGTGGGCGGGCTCGACGGGCTCGTCGTGGGGCTCGAGCACCTGCTGTGAGCCCACCCGCCCGCCCGGCGGGCCCCGTGGGGCGGCTCGGCGCTCATGGCCGCGGCGGCACCTGCACCCGGTCGAGGTCCCGGGCCACGGTGAGGTCGAGGTCGGGTGCGGCGCGCTGGGCCTGCTGGAGGTGCTCGCCGAGGTCCGGGTAGCGCTGCGAGTAGTGCGTCAGGACGACCCGGCGCGCACCCGCGAGCCGACCCAGCCGCGCTGCCTGGGCGGCGGTGAGGTGTCCCACCTCCTCGGCCAGCTCGCGCTCGCTGTCGAGGAAGGTGGCCTCCACGACCAGCAGGTCCGCGTCGGCGGCGAGGTCCAGCGCCGCGTCGCACCAGCCGGTGTCCATCACCACGGCCACCGACTGCCCGGCCCGGGGCGAGGCCACCTCCTCGAGGTCCACGGTCCGGCCTCCGACACGGAGCCGGCCCTCACGGCGCAGCCTCGCCCGATCCGGCCCGTGGATCCCGGCACGGGCGAGCAGGCGGGGGTCCATGCGCCAGCCGTCGGGCTCCTCGAAGCGCCACCCGAGCGTCTCGACGCCGTGGCGCAGCCGCGCCGCGCGGACGGCCAGCCCGTGGCGGTCGGCGACGTGGCCCGGCGTGGCCACGGGGTGGGGGGCGACGACCCGGTTGGCGTGGGGTGCCGCCGCGACCAGGGCCTCGACCACCTCGCGCGAGCCCGCGGGGTAGAGCAGGGGCACGTCGTGGTCCACCCCGTCGAGCGCCATCCGCTGCAGCACGCCGGGCAGCCCGAAGCAGTGGTCCCCGTGGTCGTGGGTGATGCAGATGGTGTGGATCCGGGCCGCGGAGTGGCCGGCCAGCGTGAGCTGGCGCTGGGCGCCCTCGCCGGGGTCGATGAGGACGTCGTGGCCCTCCCAGCGCAGCAGCAGGGCCGTGTGGGCGCGGCGCGCCGTGGGGACCTGGCTGGCGGTCCCCAGCACGATCAGCTCGCGGTCGGACACCCCTGCTCCTCGACGCTCGGCGTGGTACGGCTCGCGGCGGGCCGGGCGCCGTGCCCTGCACGCGCCGAGGCCCGCGATCACGTGAGGGAGACGGTAGGGTCGCCGCGCGGTCGAGAGCCGACCGACCACCGCGCACGTGGGTGGTGCGTCCCGCCCGGTGGACCCGTGGGCACGGATGGAGCCCCACGGACCTCACGAGGGGTGGCCAGCAGGAGCAGCCCGTGAGCGCCGACGACAAGTACATCGAGGCCATGCGCCGGTTCTCCGGCGACCTGCGGATGACCCGCCAGGTGTTCGACTCCATGGTCCAGCGCGACGCCCCCGTCACCGAGGCCCACTGGCGGCTGCTGCTGCGCGCGCACCTCGACGCCCGCGACCTCGTGGGGGCCCGCGAGGTCGTCGAGCGGATGCGCGCGGCCGGGATCGAGCCCGACGCGGGCGTGCGCTGGGACCTGGCGATCGCGACCTCCCGCAGCGGCCGCACCGACGAGGCGCTGCAGCTGCTCGACCAGCTGCACGAGGAGGGCCAGGAGCCCGACGCCGAGCACGCGCCGGCGGTGCTGGGCATCTACGTGACCGGGGGGAGGTTCCCGGCGGCCCGTGCGGTGCTGCGCCAGATGGCCCGGCGCGACCAGGCCGCCACCGCGACCGACTACGAGCGCATCCTCGAGGACTGCCTCCAGCGGCGGGCGATCAAGGACACCCGCACCGTCGTCGACCTCATGCTCCAGGTCAATCGCGCGCCGGCGCCGGACCGCGCCGCGCAGCTGGTGGCCATGATGGCGCGCGCCGGCCACACC
>SKLC01000113.1 GCA_007123425.1 Nitriliruptoraceae bacterium | reverse complement strand
GGTGCCGCTGGCACTGGGCGCGGGCCTGGTCGCCGGCGCGCTGGTCGGTCTCGGGCTCGTCGCGCTGCTGTTCGCCGGCGCCGCGTGGCTGCTGAGCCTCGTGGTGGAGTCCCGCCCCACGACCGCCCTCGGGGTCATGGTCATGGGGGTGCTCGCACGCCTGCTAGCGTACGCCGCCGTCTTGACCTGGCTGGACGGGACCGGGTGGGTGCACCGCCCGAGCCTGGCCGCAGCCGCCGGTCTGGGTATCGCCCTCACGCTCGCCTACGAGCTGCGTCTGCTCGCGGCGACGCCCCGACTGTTCTGGATCGACGCTGACACCGACCGGCCCCGGGCGGTCGGCAACGCGACACGGAGTCAACCGCTGTGACACGAGTCATCGCCGCTGCCGAGTGGGGTGGGGAGTTCGACGGCGCCCTCGACCCGATCATCGACCTCTTCAGGTTCCCACCGCTGTGGGAGATCGAGCTGCTGGGCGTCGACCTCTCGATCAACCGCACCATCCTCATCGCCTGGGTGATGACGCTGCTGGCCGGGCTGCTGATGTTCATGGCCTTCCGCCAGCCCAAGATCGTGCCGGGCAAGCTCCAGGCCTTCGGCGAGACGATCGTCGACTTCGTGCGCCAGATCATCCTGGACATCATCGGGCCGAAGGGGCTGAAGTTCCTGCCCCTGCTGACCACGATGTTCATCTTCATCTTCTTCATGAACGTGGCCAAGATCACCCCGTTCATGATGATGCCGCCGACCTCGCGCATGGCCTGGCCGCTGTTCTTGGCCCTGATCTCCTGGCTCGTCTACGTGGGCGTGGGGATGAAGGAGCAGGGGGCCTTCACCTACTTCAAGGACATGGTGGTCATCCCGGGCGTGCCCAAGGCGATCCTGCCCTTCCTGGGCCTCATCGAGCTGGTGTCCAACCTCATCCTGCGGCCCTTCACGCTGGCGGTGCGGCTCTTCGCCAACATGGTCGCCGGCCACATCCTGGTCGTGATCACCCTGGTGACCATCCACGTCTTCCTGCCCTCGCCCACCGGCTTCCCGGTCGGCATCTTCGGGCTCATCGCCTCGCCGGTGGTCTTCGCGTTCGAGTTGTTCATCATCGGCCTGCAGGCCTACATCTTCGTGATGCTCACCGCCGTCTACATCGACTCCTCGATGGAGCCGGCCCACTAGCCCGACCCACGAGCAGCACGACGTCACCACGATCCACAAGCCCGCCCCGACCCGGGGTGCGACCCGACAAGCCCGCCCCGACCCCGGGGCCTCAAGATGCGCCGACACGTACGGTGAGAGCCGTACGCCGAAGGAGGAACGACCATGGAAGGCACGCTCAACGTTCTCGGGTACGGCCTGGCCACCCTCGGTCCGGGCATCGGCCTGGGCATCCTGATCGGCAAGGCCGTCGAGTCGATGGCCCGTCAGCCCGAGGCGGCCGGCATGGTCCGCACCACGATGTTCATCGGCATCGCCGTGGTCGAGGCGCTGGCGCTGCTGGCCTTCGTGCTCGCCTTCGCCCTGTAGCCACTGGCGGGGTCGCACCCGCACGAGCCCTAGCGAGGAGCCATCATGCTGCCCACGATCCTGGCGGCCACCAACGGCGACGAGTTCCAGCTGCTGCCCGACGAGTCGGAGCTGATCTGGGGTCTCGTCGCGTTCCTGCTGCTGCTCGCCGCGATGTACAAGCTCGTCTTCCCCAAGGCCAACCAGGCCCTCGAGGACCGCGCCGCGGTGATCGAGGGCAAGATGGAGGAGGCCGAGGCGAAGCTCAACGAGGCGGAGACGACCAAGGCCGACTTCGAGGCCCGGATCGCCGACGCGCGCGGCGAGGCCAACCGCATCATCGACGAGGCCAAGTCGACGGCCGAGTCGCTGCGGGCGGACATCATCGCCCGGGCCGAGGAGGAGGCGCGCGGCATCGTCGAGCGTGCCCAGAGCGAGATCTCCGCGGAGCGCGACCGGGCGCTGCAGGACCTGCGCACCGAGGTCGGTGCCCTCTCGGTCGAGCTGGCGTCGAAGATCGTGGAGCGCGAGCTCGACGCCTCGACGCACCAGGGCCTGGTCGACGACTACATCCAGCGGCTGTCCCGCACCAACTAGAGGTCCCACCATGACCGATCGGACGCAGAGCTACGCCCGTGCCGTGGTCGAGCTGGCCACCGCCGAGGGCGCGCTCGAGACGCTCGAGGACGAGCTCCTCGTGGTGGCCCGTGCCGTCGACGGGCACGAGGAGCTGCGTCAGCGACTCACCGACATCCACCTGCCGGTCGCCCAGCGGCTGGCGTTCGTGGAGTCACAGGCGCTGGAGGCGGCGCACCCGGCCACGCGGGCGGCCCTGGCGATGCTGATCGCCGCCAACCGCGTGGGCGACCTGACCGCGATCGCTGAGCAGGTCGCGGAGACGGCTGCGGCCTCCCGTGAGGAGGAGATCGCCGAGGTCTACGTCGCCGTGCCGCTCGACGACGCCCAGCAGCGCTCGCTCAAGGAGGCCCTCGAGCGTGCCACCGGCAAGCGCCTCGACGTCAAGGTGCACGTCGACGAGAGCGTCCTGGGCGGTGTCCGCGCCAAGATCGGCGACACGGTGATCGACGGCAGCCTGGCACGGCGCATCGAGCAGATGCGCACGCGCGTGGGCGGCTGACCCGACCGCGAACCGAAGGCGCCCCCCCGGGGCGCGCAGCATCCCGGCCACCCCAGCGTGGCGAGCACGAGACACGCACCCTTCGACGGGCTCTCGACCCCGAGACCCCAAGCGCCGAGCGCGACGCGAGACGAGGACTGACGCGAGATGGCTGACCTGACGATCCGCTCGGAGGACATCTCCTCCGCCATCCAGCAGATGCTCGAGGGCTACTCGACCGACCTCGCCGCGGAGCAGGTCGGCCGGGTGACCGAGACCGGCGACGGCATCGCCGTGATCAGCGGTCTGCCCGGGACCATGGCCAACGAGCTGCTCGACTTCGGCGGCGGCACCTTCGGCCTGGCCATGAACCTCGACGAGCACGAGATCGGCGCGGCCGTCTTCGACGAGGCCTCCTCCGTGGAGGAGGGCCAGACGGTCAAGCGCACCGGGCGGGTGCTGTCGGTCCCCGTGGGCGACGCCCACCTCGGGCGCGTCATCGACCCGCTGGGCCGCCCGCTGGACGGCAAGGGCCCGCTCGACGAGAACAAGGTCGACGGCAACCGGCCGCTGGAGGTCCAGGCCCCGGGCGTTCCCGACCGCCAGCCGGTGGGCGAGCCGCTGCAGACCGGCACCAAGGTCGTCGACGTCATGACGCCGATCGGCCGGGGCCAGCGCGAGCTGATCATCGGCGACCGCCAGACCGGCAAGACCGCGATCGCGGTCGACGCGATCATCAACCAGAAGCAGTACTGGGGCACCGACCAGGCGGTCAAGTGCATCTACGTCGCGATCGGCCAGAAGGGCTCGACCGTCGCCCAGGTCGTCGAGACACTCGAGCGCGCCGGCGCCATGGAGTACACCACGGTGGTCTCGGCCACCGCGTCGTCGCCCGCGCCGTTCCAGTACATCGCGCCGTACGCCGGTGCGGCCATCGGCGCGAACTGGATGTACCGCGGCGAGCACGCGCTGATCGTCTACGACGACCTCACCAAGCAGGCCGACGCCTACCGGCAGCTGTCCCTGCTGCTGCGCCGCCCCCCGGGCCGTGAGGCCTACCCCGGTGACGTCTTCTACCTCCACAGCCGCCTGCTCGAGCGCGCCGCGAAGCTCAACGACGAGCTCGGCGGCGGCTCGATGACCGCGCTGCCGATCGTGGAGACCAAGGCCAACGACGTCTCGGCCTACATCCCCACCAACGTGATCTCGATTACCGACGGGCAGATCTTCCTCGAGACCGACCTCTTCTACCAGGGTGTCCGGCCCGCCATGAACGCCGGCATCTCGGTCTCGCGGGTGGGCGGCTCCGCGCAGGTGCCGGCCATGAAGGCGGTGGCCGGCACGGTCCGGCTCGACCTCGCCCAGTTCCGCGAGCTCGAGGCGTTCGCGCAGTTCGGCTCCGACCTCGACAAGGCCTCCCAGCAGCAGATCAACCGCGGCCAGCGCGTGGTGGAGATCCTCAAGCAGCCGCAGTACGAGCCGCTGTCCGTCGAGCTGCAGGTGGTCTCGGTCTTCGCGGTGACCAAGGGCAAGCTGGACGACATCCCGGTCGGCGACGTGCGTCGCTTCGAGTCCGAGGTGCACGAGTACATGCGCTCCCGGCACGCGGCCCTGCTCGAGCGCCTGCGCACCGAGAAGCTCAAGGGCGACCTGGAGACCGAGCTCGAGTCCGCCGTCGACGCCTTCGTCGAGACCTTCGAGCCCTCCGAGCAGCCCGAGGTCGAGGAGGAGAACGTGGGCTGGGACGCCATGTCGGCCAGCAGCGAGACGGTGGAGTCCTAGCCACGCCCGGTCGCTGCGGCCGCCGCCACCCCGGCGGAGCCAGCGGCCGCTCGGCAGCCCCGACCACGCTACGCCCCAAGGAGACGACGAGGTGCCAGGCAGCGGACAGATCCGACAGCTGCGGCGACGCATCAAGTCGGTCCAGAGCACGCAGAAGATCACGCGTGCCATGGAGATGATCGCGGCCTCGCGGATCATGAAGGCCCAGCGCCGGGTGCTGCAGGCCCGCCCGTACGCGGAGCAGATCCACGAGGTCATCAAGGGCCTCGCGGTCGCCAACGAGGTCCGCGAGCACCCGCTGCTCACCCAGCACCCGGACGTCGGGCGCGTCGCGGTCCTGGTCAACACCTCCGACCGCGGGCTGGCCGGCGCCTACAACGCCAACGTGCTCAAGGTCGCCGAGGCGACGATCCGCGAGGAGGAGCAGGCGGGCCGTGAGGTCGAGCTCTACGTCGTCGGCCGCAAGGGGGCGGGCTACTTCACCTACCGGGGCCGCCGCGCGACCCGGACCTGGGAGGGCCTGACCGACGAGCCCACGATGGAGGGCGCCACCGGGGTCGCCCAGACCGCGATGGAGCGCTACGCCAGCGGCGAGCTCGAGCGGGTCTGGCTGGTCTACACCGACTTCAAGTCGGCGCTGACCCAGGCGCCGGTGCGCATGGAGCTGCTGCCCGTCAAGCCCGAGGAGTTCGCCGGCGGCGAGGAGATCGCCCCCGAGTTCCTCTTCGAGCCGGAGCCGGAGCAGCTGCTCGACCGGCTCATCCCGCGCTACGTCGAGGCCAAGGTCTTCCACGGCCTGCTGGAGTCGTCGGCCTCGGAGCACGCCGCCCGACAGCGGGCCATGAAGGCGGCCACCGACAACGCCGATGACGTCAAGAACTCCCTGTCGCGGGTGATGAACCAGGCCCGCCAGGACCAGATCACCACGGAGCTCTCCGAGATCGTCAGCGGGGCCGAGGCCCTGGGCAGCGGCTGAGCCGCCACACACGGACGTACACCCCGCGCCGCACACCGGCGCACGCGACGGCCACACGGCCTTCGAGGAACGCACACCAGGAGCGAGCAATGGCCATCGAGACCACCGCCCCGAGCGCAGAGCGCAGCGGCGAGGCCACGCGAGAGGGCCGGATCGTCCGCGTCATCGGCCCGGTCGTGGACGTGGAGTTCCCTCCCGGCGACCTCCCCGACATCAACACCGCACTGACCTTCGAGCTCGAGGGCGAGGAGGGCACCGCCGAGGCGCAGCTGCTGACCGCCGAGGTCGCCCAGCACCTCGGCGATCACCGCGTGCGCGCGGTGTGCATGCAGCCCACCGACGGCGTGGTGCGCGGGACCGCGGTCACCGACACCGGTGCGCCGATCAGCGTCCCGGTCGGTCCCGGCACGCTGGGCCACATCTACAACGTGCTCGGCAAGCCGCTGGACGTCGACGTCAACGAGATCTCGCCCGACGACCACTGGCCGATCCACCGCGACGCGCCGCCCTTCGACGAGCTCGAGCCGCAGGCCGAGATGTTCGAGACCGGCATCAAGGTCATCGACCTGGTCGAGCCCTACGTCAAGGGTGGGAAGATCGGGATGTTCGGCGGCGCCGGCGTCGGCAAGACGGTCGTCATCCAGGAGATGATCAACCGTGTCGCCGAGCAGCACGCCGGTGTGTCGGTGTTCGCGGGCGTGGGCGAGCGCACCCGCGAGGGCAACGACCTCATGCTCGAGATGCAGGACTCGGGCGTCATCGACAAGGTGGCGCTGGTCTTCGGGCAGATGGACGAGCCCCCGGGCGTCCGGCTGCGCGTGGCGCTGTCCGCGCTGACCATGGCGGAGTACTTCCGCGACGAGATGCGCCAGGACGTGCTGCTCTTCGTCGACAACGTGTTCCGCTTCGTGCAGGCCGGTCAGGAGGTCTCCACGCTGCTGGGCCGCATGCCCTCGGCCGTGGGCTACCAGCCGACCCTGTCGAACGAGATGGGCCAGCTGCAGGAGCGGATCACCTCGACCAAGGGGCGCTCCATCACCTCGCTGCAGGCCGTGTACGTGCCCGCCGACGACATCACCGACCCGGCGC
>SKLC01000108.1 GCA_007123425.1 Nitriliruptoraceae bacterium | reverse complement strand
TCGGTCGCCACGGCCGAGGAGCTCGGCGTTCCCTACGAGGAGCGCCGGCTGGTCCGCTACGCCGCGCTGCTCCACGACGTGGGCAAGATCGGCGTCCCGCTGTGCGTGATCAACAAGCCCGGGCCCCTCGATGACGACGAGTTCGCGCAGATCAAGCAGCATCCCACCATCGGCACCGAGATCCTGCGCGACATCGACTTCCTTGCGCCGGCCCTCGACATCGTCGGCTACCACCACGAGCGCCTCGACGGCCATGGCTACCCCCACGGCGTCAGTGAGCAGGAGCTCTCGCAGCTGGTGCGGATCGTGACCGCGGTCGATGCGTTCGACGCGATGACCTCCACCCGCTCCTACCGCCGGGCGTTCTCGGTGGGGGAGGCCGTCGCGGAGCTGCGCCGCTGCGCCGGCCGACAGTTCGACCCCGAGGTCGTCGAGGCGCTGGCGACGACCGTCGACCGGCTGGGGTGGGCGCCCACCGAGGACTTCGCCAGTGCCCACGAGCTGGATGGCGACTCGATCCCCACGGGCACGCTGGCCGAGCGCGCGCACCCGGAGGGCGAGTGATGCGCTCGATCGCGCAGCGGCTGCTGCTCCTGGTGCCCGCCACGGTGGTCGGCGGGAGCGTCGGCGCGCTGTGGTGGCTGCTGGACGAGGTGCCTCGCGCCGAGCTGAGCCTGCTCCACTACGTCTTGTTCGTCGTCGCGACCACCGTCACCGAGCTGTTGCCGATGCGCCAGCCCGGCGGCCGCCCGGTCCCCACCTCGATGGCGATCGTGGCGACGCTGGCGCTGCTCGGTGCCTCGCCGGTCGCGCTCGTGGCGGTCGGCGCCACCGGCTGGCTGCTCGCGCGGGTCGTGGAGCGCCAGGGCATCCACCCGGGGCCCTTCGCCATGCGCGTGGTGGGCAGCTGGAGCCTGGCCGGTGTGGTCGCCGTGGGCGCGACGCTGGGGGTGGGCTGGACGGGCACGACTACGCACGAGGGGGCGGTCGCCTCCATCGACCTCGGGGCGGGCTTCGCGGTCGTGCTGGCCATCATGGTCGGCAGCCCGCTCGTGCAGGTCATGTCGCTGCAGGCCACCCGCATGAGCCACCTGCCGCGGCGCGTGGTCGAGGCCGTGGGGCACAGCTGGATGGGTGGTGCGGCGGTGAGCTCGACCGCGCTGCTGGGTGGCCTGGTCTACGACGTGCTCGGCGCCTGGACGCTGCCGACGATGCTGATCCCGTTGCTGGCTGCGCGCATGGGCATGGACCGCTTCGCCGTCGCCTCCCGCGCGTACGACCAGACGATCCGGGCCATGTCCCGCCTGCCGGAGCAGCTGGGTGCCGTCGACGCCGAGCACGGCGTGCGGGTGGGACGGCTGGCTCACCAGGTCGGTCTCGACCTGGGCCTGGACGCCGACACCCTCACGGTCCTGGAGCACGCCTCCCACCTCCACGAGCTGGGCCGGATCCGTCACGACGATCCTGACGCCCACGTCTCCCGGCCGCAGCTCGCCCGCGGCGGTGCGAGCATCATCCGCGAGACGGACTCGCTGTCGCGGGTGGCCGACGTCATCGAGGCGCACGGCGAGCCGCACGCGGCGAGCGGGGAGGTCGCGCTGCCAGCCCGGGTCGTGGCGGCCTGCTGCCAGGTGGACCGCTACGGGCCCGTGCCCGGTGATGAGGGGCAGCGCCAGGAGATGCTCGTGCGCCTCGTCCGGGACATCGGCGACCTCGAGGTGGTGGCCTCGCTCTCGCGGGTGCTCGATCGCGAAGGTGCGCTCCGCCAGGGGTGAGCGGAGGCTCCGCTCGGCACCGGCAGGCGCGGACCCACCGGGCGGGGCTCAGCGCTCGTGGGGCCGTTGCGGTCCGGTCTCGCCGGGCTGGTCCGGCTCCTCGGGCTGGTCCGGATCGTCGCTGGTGCGCGTGCGGGCGCGCCGTCGCTCCTCGGGCGGTCGGTAGGTCATCAGGGCGTGGGCGAGGGGGATCAGCCCGGCCGCGAGCACGAGGTCACCGACCGAGATCACCACGCGCAGCGCCGGCAGCGGCAGGATGTCTGCCAGCCACGGCAGCCGGGTCTCGTCGGTCAGCAGCGTGTGCTTGCCGGTGGGGGTGGCCCCGGGCTCGGCGCCAAGGGCGGCCAGTGCCTCGGGCGCGACGGGCATCGCGCCGTTGGCGGCGATCACGATCGCGTTGAGCGCCAGCCCGGCCGCGATCAGCACCGTCCCGGGCAGATGCCGGTTGGCGATGATCCAGGCGACCACGAGCATCTGGGAGGCCAGCAGGAGCAGCCACCCCGCGGTGGTCGCCGTGCCCAGCAGGCCACGCGCGGCGGCGACGTCGACGCCGACCTGCAGCGCCAGACCGGCCACCAGCAGCCAGCTCGCGTGCAGGGGGGCATGGGCGAGGCGTGCGAGCCGCCCGCCGCGTGCGTAGGCGATCCCGACGGCGAGCACGAGCACGGCGAGGGTGAACAGCACCGTGCGCTCCTGGTCGTCGGTGGTGCGCCGCCCGCGGGGCAGCTGCCGGCCGAGCGCGCCCGTCCCGGCCCTGGCCATCGGCCTGGCGGTCTGCGGGGATGGTACGCGCGACGACGGCTACGCTCGGGGACATGAGTCGAGGCAATCGCCCCCACAAGCGCAGCGAGCGCGATCGCCGTCGCGACGCGCAGGACCCGGTGAGCAAGCTCTCCGGGCCGCTGAAGAACGTCCTCCAACGGCTCCCGGAGACCCAACGGCAGGTGCTGGAGCTCCGCATGGGGCTGCGCGACGGGCATCCGCATGATCTGGCCGACACCGCACGGGCGCTGGGCCTGTCGATGAGCGAAGCGCGGGACATCGAGCAGCGCGCCTTCGAGCACATCCGCGAGGTCGTGCCGCTGAAGCAGCTCCAGCGCCTGCTCGACCGCTAGGAGCGAGCGTGTCCTCACTCGAGGAATTGGCGGAGGAGCACGCCGGGCTCGGCGAGATCGCGACCGACACGCTCCACGCGATCGCCTCGGACTGGCAGATCCTGGCCGACCTGTCGTTCGCCGACCTCGTCATGTTCTGCCGCGACCGCGAGTCGGGCCAGCTGATGGTGATCGCGCAGATGCGGCCCTACACCGCGCAGACGATCTACCAGGAGGACCTCGTCGGGCAGACGTTCGCGCCCGAGGAGCGTCCCGGGGTCGCCCGGGCCTTCGAGGAGGCGCGCATCGTCCGCGACGGGGACCCCGACTGGTCGACGGGCGTGCCCGTGCGCGAGGAGGCGGTCCCCGTGCCGTTGGACGGCGAGGTGATCGCGGTGGTGACGCGCGAGGCGAACCTGTCGATGGTCCGCGCGCCCTCGCAGCTCGAGCTGACCTACCTGCAGGCGGCCAACGACCTGTGTCACATGCTCTCGGAGGGCTCGTTCCCCTTCCCGGGCGAGGACCCCGAGCGCGAGCTCGCCCCACGGGTCGGTGACGGCCTGGTGCGCATCGACCCCACCGGCGTGGTGGTCTACGCCTCGCCGAACGCGATGAGCGCCTTCCGTCGCTGCGGGGTGATGGAGAACATCATCGGGCGCAACCTCTCGGAGTTCGACCTCGACGACCAGGCGGTGCTCGAGGCGCTGGCCGACGGCGACCCGATCGAGTCCGAGGTGGAGGCACGGGGCGCGGTGGTGCTGCGCCGCGTGATCCCGCTCACCCGCGCCCACCACGTGCTGGGCGGGCTGATGCTCGTCCGCGAGGTCACCGAGCTGCGCCGCCACGAGCGGCTGCTGCTCTACAAGGACGCCACCATCCGGGAGATCCACCACCGGGTGAAGAACAACCTGCAGACCGTGGCATCCCTGCTGCGACTGCAGTCCCGTCGGCTGGAGAGCGCCGAGGCCCGCGAGGCCCTGTGGGAGTCGGTGCGCCGGATCTCCTCGATCGCTTTGGTGCACGAGACGCTGTCGCAGGACAGCCGTCAGCGGGTGTCCTTCGACAAGGTGGCCCAGCGGCTGGTCGAGATGCTGGGCACCGGCCTGACCGACCCCGACCGCCCCGTGCACATGGAGCTCAGGGGCGGGGCCGGGGAGCTGCCCGCGGAGGTGGCCACGCCGCTGGCGCTGGTGCTCTCCGAGCTGGTGCAGAACTCGGTGGAGCACGCCTTCCCCGACCGTGGCGGGACCATCGTCATCGAGCTCGAGCGGCGCACCGCGAGCCTGCATCTGACGATCCGCGACGACGGGGTGGGCGTTCCCGAGGGCTGGTCGCTGAACGGGGACGCCAACCTGGGCCTGCAGATCTCCGCGACGCTGGTCGAGTCCGAGCTGGGCGGCACGCTGGAGGTCACGGCCGCGGGCGACGGGCCCGGCACGCTCTGCGAGGCCCTGCTGCCCCTGCCGCGCTGAGCCCCGTCCCGTTGCGCCCCGACCCGGCCGACCCGGTCTGCGTCCGCCTCGGTTCGACGATACGGGCGCGACGGGCGGATCAGGTCTCGGGCAGCTCGAGGGGCGCCTCGTCGCCGTCGCCCGGCGAGTCCGGAACCGCGGGGTCCTGGCGCTGGGCCTCCTCTCCGAGGATGACCAGCGTGGCGACCACGATCAGGGCCACCACGGCCACGACGATCACCGCGGCCAGGCCCCGGCGCCGGGCAGGGGCCCGGGGCTCGGTGGGCAGCCCGGGTCCGGGGACATAGCGCTCGCCCGATGGGGTGCGCTCGTCGGTGACCGGGGCCTGGTCGGAGGGGGTGGTCAACCAGGTGCGGGTTCGCACGTTCGCGGTGTCAGCTGGCCATCCGGCGACGACGCTGACGAGCGCGCTTGAGGGTGCGGCGCTCGTCCTCGGTCAGGCCGCCCCAGACGCCCGCGTCCTGGTTGGTGGCAAGGGCGAACTCGAGGCACTCCTCACGGACGTCGCAGCGCGCGCACACACGCTTCGCGGCGTCGGCCTGCTCGATGGCGGGCCCGGTGGTACCGATGGGGAAGAAGAGCTCGGGGTCCTCGTCGATGCACGCTGCGCTGCTACGCCAGTCCATTCCGTGGTCTCCCGTTTCAGTGGTGTCCGGCACGCGTATCAACGAGCGTGTGCCGGCGGGGGAACGCGGCCGGTCGCCATCCGGCGCGCTTGTGAACAATTTCTCGATCGCTGTGGGGCACCGTAACGCGACCACGAATGGTGTCAAGGGTTCCTGCTTGCAACGGTGCGCACCAGGGCGATATTCGTCCGTGCTGCGCGCGGGCCGCACTCCCTGCGTGGCCGGCCGGACGGCATCACGCCAGGACGGTCAGCGCATCCCGCACCGCGGTGAACCGGGCCGTGGCGCACTCGCCGGCGTAGTCGCCGTCGACCATCAGCGGCTGCGGCTCGGGGTGGGTGAGCTCGAAGGCATCGAGGTCGTGGAAGAGGTCGACCGCCTCGAGCCCCTCGTGGGAGCCGTCCCGGAACACCCGCAGCACCACGCGCAGCAGCTGCGGGGTCGGCAGCGACCGCAGGGCGATGAGGTCCAGGCCGGCGTCGAACGACGCCTCGGGGTGGACGTGCATGGGCCGCGAGCGCAGGTAGGTGTAGGGGTCGGTGTTGGCCACGATCGTGATCGCGTAGGGACCCCTGGTGGAGCCGTCGGGGAGACGAAGGTGCGTGGCGGCGGGGGCGCGGCCGCTGCCGGTCAGCCATTCCAGGGCGGTGCCGAGCACGAAGGCGCCCTGGCCGAGGTAGCGCTTGCGGCGCTCGTGCTGCTCGACGTGGCGGACCACGGCGGCGTCGAAGCCGAACCCGGCGTTGAAGCCGAGGTAGCGGGAGCCCACCTGTCCGAGGGTGATGGTGCGCCGCGTGCCCGTCCTGACGTGATCGGCCAGCAGTCCGGCCGCCTCGAGCGGGTCGTTGGGCAGCCCGAGCGCCCGGGCGAGCACGTTGGTGCTCCCGCCCGGCAGCACCCCCATCGCCACACCGGTGCCGGCCAGTGCCTGCAGCACCTCGTTGGCGGTGCCGTCCCCGCCCAGCGCGAACACCACGTCGACGCCCTCATGGACCGCCCCGGCGGCGAGGTGGGTGGCGTGGCCGCGCTGCTTGGTCGGGCGCACGTCGAGGTCGACGCCCTCGGCGAGGGTCGCGGCGACCCGCTCGCCGACCCCCGCGTCCGTGGTGGTCGCGTTGGGGTTGAACAGCAGCAGCGCGCGCACCCGACCTCCTGCCCGCCCCTCGGGCGACGAGCGGAGGCTACCCGTCGCCCTCGCCGTTCCCGTCGCCGTCGCCCTCCTCGCCGTTCCCGTCGCCGTCGCTCTCCTCGTCGGCCCCGCCGCCGGCCTCGTCGGCGTCCTCGTCGTCGTCCTCGCGAGGTGGGGAGCCGCCGTCGTCGACGGCGTCGTCCGAAGCGTCCTCCTCCTCGTCGTCGGTGGGCTCGGAGGGCGGCTCCTGCGCACCGGACGGGTCCGCCTCCACCTCCTCGGCGGTGTCGTCGTCGGAGGGCGGGCGTGCGGGCTCGGGCTCCGGGGGCCGCTCCGGGGCGGGCTCCGGCGCCGGCGGGGGCTCGGGGCAGGTCTCCCTGGGGACCAGCACGCGCGGC
>SKLC01000415.1 GCA_007123425.1 Nitriliruptoraceae bacterium | reverse complement strand
GACCGGCCCGTCGTCCAGTGCCACGGGGCGCGGCACCAGCTCGGGCGGCTCGATCGGCGCGTCGGCGTGGACCGCATACAGCTCGGGCTCGCGCTGGGCCCAGACGTGCCGCCGGGCCCGCAGCTCGCCCAGCACGGTCGCCTGGTGGGCCAGGTCGACCAGCACGCCCATCGGGCCCTGGGCGATCCCGGCGGCCATCGAGCCGGCCAGGGGCAGCACCAGCGCGGTCGCGCGCCGGCCCAGGACGCGCTCCACCTGCCGGCGCGACCACGGGTGGCTGTCGAGCACGCCCACCAGCCCCGCGTACTCCACCGGCACCCGCGCCAGGCGGGCGGTCCGTCCCGCGATCGTCCACCCGAGGCTGAGCACGTCGCCCGCCATCAGGGCCATGACGCGGTGGACCGGCTCGTCGTCGGCCGGGTGCTCCGCCCGCTCCTCGGTGTCCCAGCCCGGCCGGCGGGGGGTGCGCTGGCGCCAGTGCAGCTCCTCGAGCCCCTCCACCAGGTCGAGCAGCGAGGCCAGGGTCGGAGCGCCGCCGTCGAAGGCCACGGCGACCCGGCCGGTGAGGGCGTTCACCTCCGCCCAGCGCACCTGGTCGAGGCGGGTGAGCCGCCGGTGCAGGCCCCGCCGCAGCTCGACGGCCTCGGGGTCGCGCAGCCCCTCCACCTCGATCTGGGCGTGCTCGTGCTCCTCGTCCTCCCACACCCGTCGGTGCCAGCCCAGCGAGTCGCCCACCAGCTCGACGGTCTCCTCGACCACGTCGCCGAGCATCTCGCCGGCGTCCTCGAGCAGCTCGTCGTCGCCCAGCCAGCCGTCGACCCGCTCGACGCCCTCGTCGAGGAAGCCGATCACCTCGCCCACCAGCCCCAGCGGGCCGTTGGCGGTGTGCTCGCCGTCCTGCCCCGGACCGACCGGCCGGCGCGGCCTCGTCGTGGTCGGCGGCGCCGGCGGGCTCCGGAGCGGTGGGGTCGTCCTCGCCCGAGGGGAGGAGCTCGGCCGCGACCCTGACCGGCAGCGTCGCCACGGACCACGAGGCGCCCACCAGCCCGCGGATCGCGCGTGCGAGCATGCTCCAGGCTCCGTTGACCGGCGTCGACCCGGCGAGCCTACGGTCCGACCTCGTCCCGGCCAGCCGTCACGGTGCCCCAACGGCCAGCCGTGCGCACCCCGGCCATCTCGCGCCCGGGGGGTGACGCCGCTCGAGCCGTCGACGGCGGCGGAGCACGGGGCGGACTACGGTCGAGGCGTCCGGAGCAGGGAGGAAGGCACGCGGCGTGACCGAGTTCGGCGAGCTGCTGTGGGAGCCCGCCCCCGATGCACGGGGGACCACGCGCATGGGGCGCTTCCTGGACTGGGTCCACGCCAGCCGCGGCGTGCACCTCGAGGACTACGAGGCCGCCTGGCGCTGGTCCGTGGCGGACCCGGACGCGTTCTGGTGGTCGATCTGGGAGTTCTTCGGCGTGCACGCCCACGCCTATCCGACCGGTGCGCTGGCCGACGCGCGCATGCCGGGCGCGGTCTGGTTCCCGTCGGCCGAGCTCAACTACGCCGAGCACGCGCTGCGCCACCGTGACGATGCCCGGGCCGGCGAGCCCGCGGTCGTGGCCCGCTCCCAGACACGCGAGGACGTCACGCTCACCCACGCCCAGCTGGCCGATGCGGTGGCCCGCTGCGCCGCGGGGCTGCGTCGGCTGGGGGTCGAGCGCGGGGACCGGGTGGTGGGCTATCTGCCCAACGTGCCCGAGACCGTGGTGGCGCTGCTCGCGTGCGCCTCCATCGGCGCCATCTGGTCGTCGTGCGCGCCGGAGTTCGGGGTGCGCAGCGTCGTCGACCGGGTGCGCCAGATCGACCCCAAGGTCCTGATGGTCGTCGACGGCTACCGGTACGGGCGACGCGAGGTGGCCCGCCACGATGAGGTGCGCGAGATCCGGGCGGCCCTGCCGGGCCTCGAGGCGACGGTGGTGCTGCCCTACCTGGACCCGAGCGCGTCGGCGGACGACGTCGATGCCACGCTGACCTGGGACGAGCTGCTGGCCGAGGCGGCGGAGCTGACCTTCGCGCCGGTGCCCTTCGACCACCCGCTGTACGTGCTGTACTCCTCGGGCACCACCGGCCTGCCCAAGGCGATCGTGCACGGCCACGGCGGCATCCTGCTCGAGCACGCCAAGATCCTCGGGCTCCACCACGACCTCGGGGAGGGGGACCGCTTCTGCTGGTTCACCACCACCGGCTGGATGATGTGGAACTACCTCGTCTCCGGACTGGTGGTGGGGGCGACGATCGTGCTCTTCGACGGTGACCCGGGCCACCCGGACCTGGGCACGCTGTGGCGGCTGGCCGACGAGCTCGACGTCACGGTGCTGGGCGTGTCCGCCCCGTTCCTGATGGCCTGTCGGGCCGAGGGCCTGCGCCCCGGCGAGCAGCTGGGGCTGACCGCGCTGCGCTCGGTGGGATCGACGGGGGCACCGTTGCCCCCGGAGGGCTTCGCGTGGGTCTACGAGGCGGTCGCGGACGACCTCATCGTGGGGTCCGCCTCCGGGGGCACCGACGTGTGCTCGGCGTTCGCCGGGCCCACGCCGCTCAAGCCCGTGCACGCAGGCGAGCTGCAGTGCCGGGCGCTGGGTGCGGCGGTCGAGGCCTACGACGAGCAGGGTCGCTCCGTGGTCGGCGAGCGCGGCGAGCTGGTGCTCACGGCACCGCTGCCGTCGATGCCGGTGGGCTTCTGGGGCGACGAGGACGGCTCGCGCTACCGGGCGGCCTACTTCGAGGACTTCCCGGGCGTCTGGCGCCACGGGGACTGGATCGAGGTCACCGACCGGGGCAGCTGCATCATCACCGGCCGCTCGGACGCCACGCTCAACCGCGGGGGCGTGCGCATGGGCACGGCCGAGTTCTACGCGCTGGTCGAGGACGTCCGCGGGGTGGCGGACAGCCTCGTGGTGCACCTCGAGGACGAGCGGGGCGGCCCCGGCCATCTGGTGCTGTTCATCGTGCCCGACGGCGACGAGGAGGACCCCGCGGCGCTGACGGAGGCCGTGCGCGGCACCGTCCGATCGGAGCTCTCCCCTCGGCACGTGCCCGACGAGGTCCGCGTGGTGCCCGACGTGCCGCGCACGATCTCGGGCAAGAAGATGGAGATCCCGGTCAAGCGGCTCCTGCTCGGCGATCCGCTCGACGAGGTGGCCAACCCCGGCGCGATGGCCAACCCCGACAGCCTCCGCGCCTACGTGCCCGACCCGTAGGGGGCGGGACCTCGCTGGCAGCTCGGATGGCGTTCGGCCCGGGACCTCGTCTGCCCTGAGGCACGTGGGTTGGAAACCGGGTGGTACCCGATTCGTCACCCGAACATTCGTGGCTCGTTGGCCCGGGTGTGAGCAGTCCGAGTGGCGACGAGCAGGGATTCCGGCCCCGACCGTCGAACCAGGTCAAAGAGAGGGCGACCGTCGCGGTCGCGGCGCCGGAGCCCGGGGAGAGCACAGGGATGGATCGGACGTGGAGAGCATCGGCGACGCGCGCGGTTCGCGCAGCATGTCTCGTCTTCGCGCTGCTGCTGGCGCTACCGCTGCTGCTGCCAGGTGGCGCGCCCGCCGGCGTGGCTGACGAGATGGAGGAGGACGTCGGCCCCGCCGGCGACTTCCTGCTCGGGCACGGCAGCGCGCGTGGCACCGGCGTCCGTGTCGGCCCCTCCCGCAGCGGCTTCAACTTCACCACCGACTTCGCCGTCTCGCTGGCGGACTACCAGAACACCGTCGCCCGCGGGGACTCCCGCGGGGTGACGCTCGGCATGATCCTCGAGACGGTGGTGGAGGCCGCGGACGAGGAGGGCGAGCACCTGCCGCAGAACCTGCGCATCGACTCCCGCGACGAGGGCGCGGCCGACGGGGTGTCCCGGCAGGAGTTCGGGGCGGACGAGGGCCCCTTCGCCGGTGCGGTCGGCTCACAGCACGTGCGCGCCACCGCGGACCCCTTCGCCGAGGCGGAGACGCTGATGGGCGTGCTCGGCCTCGAGGCCCTGGTCGAGCTCGAGGGCGGCGCGAGCCGCGCCACGGCCGGCATCGTCGAGGACGGGCAGCGCCAGGCGCTGGGCGAGGCCACCTTCGAGCGGATCGTGCTCGGGGGAGGCGCCGTCGTGCTCGAGGGGCTGGAGTGGACCGCCCTGCACCGCTCGGGCGCCGAGGAGCAGGTGGACGCGGCCTTCACCCTGGGCGACATCAAGATCGACGGCGAGTCGCAGCTGCCCGAGGACGCCAGTGAGCAGGGCGCCGACGCGCTCGCCACAGCGGTCGACGGCGCCAACGAGGTCCTGAGCGAGCTGGGGCTCAACCTCGAGGCGCCCGAGATGGCCGTCAACGACGAGACGGGCCAGGTCGAGATGACGCCCTTGAAGGTCTCGCTCGGGCCCTCCGACATCAGCCAGGAGCTCTTCCGCAGCCCGCTGGGCGATGTGATCCAGGAGGTTCGCGAGCCGCTGGCTGACGCCCTGCTCGACGCGGAGGAGGCCTTCGGTGCCGTCTTCCTGCTGTTCGACGTCGGTCTGGGGGCGTTCGCCGGGGGCGGTGAGGTCCTGCTCGAGATCGGCGGGGCACGGGCCGTCACCGGCGCCCAGGAGTTCGACGATCCCTTCGGGGGCGAGGGCGGCGTCGGCGAGGACTTCGGCGAGCTGCCGGACGAGACGTCGCCGCAGGACGCGGAGCAGCCCGACCTCGGCGACGGGCCGGACGCCTCGGCGGACCTCGAGGGCACGGCCGGGGGCGGGGACGGTGACGCACCCGCGCCGCAGGCCAGCGAGCCGCCCGAGGCCGGCGACGGCGAGGAGCCCGAGCCCGTCGAGGAGCCCGTGTCCTCGGCCCCACCGGGCGGTGACTCGGGTGAGCAGGAGTCGGCGACCGTCGCAGCGGCGCCCGGATCCCGGGGAGGGCAGGCACTCACCGCCGCGCTGATCGCGCTGCTGGTGGCCGCTGGCCTGGGAGGCGCGGACTTCCTCCGCCTGCGGCACTCGCAGCGCACGATCCCGACGTGAGGGCCGGGGCGGGCGCCCCGACCGGTGGCGCCCCTGCCTCGCGCGGCCTGTGACACGGCTGGTGGAGCAGCGGAACATGTGACAGATCCCCTGTCGCCGTCACCGCATGACGTGACGTGCGTTGGCACCGGCAGAGGCAGGGGAGAGGCCGCCGACAGCGGCCGCAGTGGGAGCGGGAGGAAGCAGCGTCGTGAGCGCCACGGGGACGTCGTCGAGCGGGAGCTCGGGCGCGTTGCTGCTGCGCGGGTACGGCCCGCTGGTGGCGTTCGTGGTCTTCCTCGCGCTGATGGCCGTCATGGCCCCCACCACAAGCGTCGACGGTGACATGGCCTCGAGCTCCTCGCCCGGGACCACGCTCCAGGATGGCCAGGGCGGCCCGAGAGCCGACAGCGCCGCGCCGGGCGAGGAGGCTCGGGCGTCCGATGACACGGTCGCGCCCGCCGAGGGCGGCGCCGCGGCCGACGAGGACGCGCAGGCAGGGACCCCCGGCGGGGCCGCTGAGGACCCCGGCGCCGCCGGGGGAGGCAACGACGCGCCCGACGAGGCGAGCCCGGCCTCCACTGAGGGCGCCCGGGCGTGCGAGGATCGGGACCTGCAGGTGCCGGGGGATCCCTACTCGCCTCCGTGCCTCACCTTCGAGGGCGACAACGGGGGCGCGACCACGCGCGGCGTCACCCGGGACGAGATCCTCATCACCGCCCGCACGCCCGACGAGCCGGGCTTCCAGGACACGCTGGCCAACCTCGCCGACGCCGACATCGCCGACAGCCCCGCCGACATCCAGCGCACGTTCTCCGCGCTCGTGGAGTACCTCAACTCGCGGTTCGAGTTCTACGGCCGCCAGCTGCGCATCGAGTTCTACGAGGGGCAGGGCTCGCCGACGGACGAGCTGCTGGGCGGCGGCCGCGAGGAGGCGCAGGCCGACGCGCTGACCGTGGCGGAGGAGCTCGAGGCCTTCGCGGAGATGAACGCCGGCAGCGAGCCCTTCGGGGACGCGCTCTCGCAGCAGGGCGTGGTCAACATCGGGGTCCCCTTCCTCTCGCGCGAGTGGATGACCGAGCGCCGGCCGTACGCCTGGAGCCTGTCGACCGACTGCTCGATCGTGGCCGAGAGCGCGGCCCACTACGCC
Source organism: Nitriliruptoraceae bacterium (assembly GCA_007123425.1). GTDB lineage: Bacteria > Actinomycetota > Nitriliruptoria > Nitriliruptorales > Nitriliruptoraceae > SKLC01. Next base: position 14,202 of record SKLC01000415.1, on the reverse strand, counting down.
GCCACCCGACTCGAGCACGGCGAGGCCACCGCCGACCACGCGGGCCCCGGCCTGCAGGGCGAGCCGCGTCGCATCGCCAACGTGGTCCCGGAGAACCCCTGGTACCAGCAGTGCCTCGACGCGGCGCTGCGCATGGCCGAGCAGGAGGGTGCCGAGCCCGAGCTCAACCTCTCCTACGCGCTCGACCTCAACACGATGTCCAACCAGGCGGCCAACCTCGTCGCACAGCTGCAGGCCCAGGACATCACCACCGTGATCTGCTCCTGCGATCCGGTGCTGCCGGTCTTCCTCACCGCTCGCGCCCAGGAGCAGGGCTACGACCCCGAGTGGGTGGTCACCGGCGTGGGCTTCACGACCGAGGACAACGTGGGGCAGCTGTTCCACCAGGAGCAGTGGTCGCGGGCGTTCGGCATCAGCTACGACGCGACCCCCGAGCCGCAGCAGGCGAGCCTGGGCTACAACGCCTACAAGCAGGTGCGGGACGACGAGCCCGCGTTCAGCGTGCAGTCGATCTACAACAGCCTCTATCTGCTCGCGCTGGGCATCCAGGGTGCGGGACCGAACCTGACCCCCGAGACCTTCGAGCAGGGGCTGTTCGACTACCCGGGGGCCACGGGGCCCTCGGGCACGTGGGGCTTCTCGCAGGGCAACCACACCCCGACGCAGGACTTCCGCGAGGTGTACTGGGACACCGAGGCGGTGTCGCCGTTCAACGGCCAGCCCGGCACCTACGCCCAGCCAGACGATCAGCGCTATCGACCGGGCGAGCTGGAGCCCGGGCCCCCTCGGATCCCATGACCCGCGGGTGCGGACCACGACCGGATGCGACGCCAGGAAGAGGACGGCGCGGATGAGCACAGGACAACGACTCTTGCTTCGCGGCTACGGGCCGCTGGTGGCCTTCATCGCCTTCTTCGGCCTGATGGCGGCGATGGCTCCCACGGTGGATCAGCCCGGGGAGCTCGCGGCGATCGAGGACGGGGGGCTCGACGGCGACGGTGGCGGGACCCAGGCGGCCACCGGCACCGACGGTCAGGCGGGCTCGGTGACCTCCGACGACACCGACGACGGTGGCGAGGGGCCGACCCTCGACGACGCCGAGGGCACGGCCGCTGACACCGGCGACGAGGGGGACGCCGCCGAGGGGTCGGGCGCCCAGGAGGCCGAGGAGGAGGGCGCCGAGGCGCAGCAGGCGGCCGCAGGCGGCGTGCAGCCCTGCGACGACCGTGAGCTGCAGGTGCCCGGGGACCCCTACTCCCCGCCGTGCCTGACCTTCGACGGGGACAACGGCGGGGCGACCCACCGCGGGGTGAGCGACGACAGCATCGTCCTGTCGGTGCGCACGCCCGACGAGCCCGGCTTCGGCGACACGCTGGCGAACCTCGCCGAGGCCGACATCGCCGACACCCCCGACGACGTGCGCCGCACCGTCGACGGGCTGGTGGACTACTTCAACTCGCGGTTCGAGTTCTACGGCCGCGAGATCGAGCCGGTCTTCTACGAGGGCGTGGGCTCGCCCACCGACGAGCTGCTCGGGGGCGGGCAGGAGGCCGCCCAGCAGGACGCCCTGACCGCCGCGGAGGACATCGGCGCGTTCGCGGAGCTCAACGGCGCCTCCGAGCCCTTCGGCGACGCCCTGTCCCGCCAGGGCGTGGTCAACTTCGGCGTGCCCTACCTCTCGCGCGGGTGGATGACCGAGCGCCGGCCCCACTCGTGGAGCATGGACACCGACTGCGACCTGGTCGCGGAGGCCATCGCCGACTACGTCGTCACCCGGGTCGTCGACAAGCCGGCCGAGCACGCCGGAGGCGACCTGCAGGGCGAGGCGAGGCGGGTCGCCTACGTGGCGCCCGACAACCCCTGGTACCAGGGCTGTGTGGAGAAGGCACTCGAGATCACCCAGCAGGCGGGCCACGACGCGCAGTTCTACTCCTACACGCTCGACCTCAACACCATGTCCAACCAGGCGGCCAACCTGGTGGCACGGCTGCAGAGCGACGGCATCACCACCGTGCAGTGCTCCTGCGACCCCGTGCTCCCGGTCTTCCTCACCGCCCGCGCCGCGGAGCAGAACTACCAGCCCGAGTGGGTCGTCAGCGGGGTGGGCTTCACCACCCAGGACTACGTGGGCCAGGTCTTCAACCAGGACCAGTGGTCACGCGCCTACGGGATCAGCTACGACGCCGCGGCGCAGCCGCAGCAGGCGAGCCTGGGCTACAACGCCTACAAGCAGGTGCGCGACGACGAGCCCGCCTTCGGGGTCCAGTCGATCTACAACAACCTCTACCTGCTCGCCATCGGCATCCAGATGGCCGGCCCGCAGCTCACGCCCCAGACCTACGAGCAGGGCATGTTCGACTACCCGGAGCGCAGTGGTCCCGAGGGCATCTGGGGCTTCTCCGAAGGGGACTACACGCCCCGGTTGGACTACCGCGAGGTGCACTGGGACCCGGAGGAGATCTCGCCCTTCAACAACCAGCCCGGCGCCTACATCAGCAGCGAGGGCGACACGCGGCACCTGCCCGGTGAGCTCACGCCCGGCGACCCGAGGACGGCGGACTCATGAGCACCCTGAGCGAACTGCGAGCCGGCAACGTCCCCGACAAGGTCCGCCGGGCCGTCCTGCACGGGGCCGCGGGCGTGGTGGTCTACGTGCTGGCCCACCTGCTGCTGCCCAACGGCGCCCCGCCCTTCATCGTCCTGCTGGGTGTGGTGATGGGCTCCATCACGGCGCTGCTGGCGATGGGCCTGATCCTGATCTACCGCACCAACCGGATCATCAACTTCGCCTACGGGGCGATGGGCAGCCTCGGCGGCGCCGTGTCGCTCAACCTGTTCACCCAGCGGGGCGTCAACTACTTCGTCGCGATCGCGATCGGCGTCGCCGTGGGCGTCGGCGTCGGCGCGCTCATCGACATCCTGGTGATCCGGCGGTTCGCCAACGCCTCTCGCCTGGTCCTGACCGTGGCCACCATCGGGCTCGCGCAGGTGCTGGGCGTCATCGAGCTGCTCGGCCCGGGTGGCGGGCTGGTCGGCGGCGTGACCACCCCGCTGAGCGATCTGACGATGACGATCGGGACCTACACCTTCAACGGCAACCACGCGCTGATCGTCGCCGTGATCCCCGTGGTGATCGCAGGCCTCGCCTGGTTCCTGCTGCGCACCGATGCCGGCGTGGCCGTGCGCGCGGCCGCCGAGAACGGGGAGCGGGCGCTGCTGCTGGGCATCCCGGTGCACCGGCTGTCGACCATCGTGTGGATGGCGGCCGGCGGCATCGCCGCGCTGACGTTCGTGCTGCGCACCTCGGTACTGGGCTCCCAGCCGAGCGTGATGATGGGCCTGACGTTCCTGCTGCCGGCGCTGGCCGCCGCGGTCGTCGCCCGCATGGAGTCGCTGCCCGTCGCCTTCAGCGCCGGGCTCGGCCTGGGCCTGCTGGAGCAGCTGGTGTGGTGGAACGCCGACGCCCGGTCCCTGGCCAACGTGTTCTTCCTCGTGGTGATCCTCATCGCGCTGCTGGCGCGCAGCGAGAAGCTCTCCCGCGCCTTCGCCGGCGGTGACAGCTCCTGGTCGAGCGCGGGCGCGATCCGTCCGCTGCCCGGGCTGATCCGCGCGATGCGGCCGGTCCGGCTCGCCTACCTCGCCGGGGGCGCCCTGCTGCTCGCTGCGGCGATCCTGCTGCCTGTGGTCGGCGACCTCACCTCCAGCATGCTGCACTCGCTGGGGGCGATGATGATCTGGGGCATGGTGGGGGTCAGCCTCGTCGTGCTCACGGGCTGGGGTGGCCACATCAGCCTCGGCCAGTTCGCGTTCGTCGGCGTGGGCGCGGTCGTGACCGCCAACCTGATGGTCAACCTCAACGCCGACTTCTTCGTCGCCCTGGTCGCCGCCGGCGTCGCCGGCGCGGTGATCGCCCTGCTGCTCGGCCTGCCGGCCCTGCGGATCAAGGGCCTGTTCCTGGCGGTGACCACCCTGGCCTTCGCGGTGGCGATGGACACCTACTTCCTCAACCAGACCTACTTCGCCTGGATGATCCCGTCCAACGTGGAGCGCCCGATCCTGTGGCAGCGCTTCGACATGGGCAGCCAACTGGTCGTCTACTACGTGATCCTGGCCTTCCTGGTGCTCACCGTCCTGGCGGCCCAGGGGGTGCGGGCCTCGCGCACGGGGCGGGTCCTCATCGCCACGCGCGACAACGAGAACGCCGCCCAGGCCTCGGCTGTCCCGGCGATGAACGCCAAGCTCACGGCCTTCATGTTCTCCGGCGCGATCGCCGGCATCGCGGGCGGCCTGCACGTGATGCTGATGCGCGGCATCGGGGTCGGCAGCTACGGCCCGGGCATGAGCCTGGACGTGTTCGCGATGGCCGTGATCGGCGGCATCGGCTCGATCGGCGGCGCCCTGCTGGGCGTGTTCGCGATCCGGGCGGCGGAGCTGTTCGTCGGCGGCATGGCCGCGATGGCGATCACCGGCGCCGGGCTGCTGGCCATCCTCTACCTGCTGCCCGGCGGCCTGGGACAGGCGATGACCAGCGTGCGGGACCGGCTGGTGGTCGTGCTCGTCGGCGGCCGCGGCGGCCTCGACCCGCGCCAGCTCGGCCGGCCCGCAGAGCATCCCGAGGACGAGCCCGAGGACGAGAGCGGGGTGCTTGCCGGCGCCCTGTCCGAGCCCGGTGGCGAGACAGGAGAGGACCGATGAGCCAGCAGGAGACGGTGCGCATCGACGCGACCACCCAGGTGCCCGCGACGGCGCCGGCGGACCCCTCGCAGGCGCCCGCGCTGCGCTGCCGCGGCGTCGACGTCGCCTACGGGCCCGTGCAGGTGCTCTTCGGCGTCGACGTCGACATCCAGCAGAACGAGATCGTCGCGCTGCTGGGCACCAACGGCGCCGGGAAGTCGACCCTGCTCAAGGCCGTCTCCGGCCTGGTCAAGCCCAAGGCCGGCACGGTGGAGTACTTCGGTGAGGACATCACCGGCAAGCCTGCCAACCACACCGCGGCCAAGGGCCTGATCCAGATGCCGGGCGGCAAGGGCGTCTTCCCGACCCTGTCGGTGGCGGAGAACCTCAAGCTCGCATGCTGGCTGCTGCGCAAGGACAAGAAGGCCGCGGCCGCCGCACGCGAGGAGGTGATGGAGCTCTTCCCGATCCTGGGCAAGCGCGCGAACCAGCTCGCCGGCAACCTCTCGGGGGGCGAGCAGCAGATGCTCTCGCTCGCCCAGGTCTTCATGAACCGGCCGCAGATCCTGCTCATCGACGAGCTGTCGCTGGGCCTCGCACCCGCGATCGTGGGCGAGCTCACCGACGTCGTGCACACGATCCACCAGCAGGGTGTGACGATCATCGTGGTCGAGCAGTCCATCAACGTCGCGCTCACCCTCGCGCAGCGCGCCATCTTCATGGAGAAGGGCCAGGTCCGCTTCGAGGGGGCCACCGCGGATCTGCTCGAGCGCCCCGACATCCTGCGCTCGGTGTTCATCGCGGGCGAGGGCCCGGACGGTGACGGGGCAGACGGGCCCGACGAGGCGGAGCCGGCCGACCGGCCGGCCACCGCCGAGGTCGACGAGCCCGACGCCACCACCGAGATCCCGCCCGTCGACGCCCCGGCGCCCGCCACGGGCACGCCGGTGCTCGAGACCCGGGGCCTGGTCAAGCGCTTCGGCGGCATCACCGCGGTCAACGGCGTGGACCTGCGGCTGCACCACAACCAGGTGCTCGGCCTGGTCGGCCAGAACGGTGCGGGCAAGACGACGCTGTTCGACATCATCTCCGGCTTCCTGGGCGCCGACGAGGGCCAGATCCTCTACCGGGGGACCGACGTGACCGACTGGCCCGCCCACGAGCGTGCTCGCAACCAGCTGGGCCGCTCCTTCCAGGACGCGCGGCTGTATCCGATGCTCACGGTCGCCGAGACGATCACGGTCGCGCTCGAGCGGCACCTCGCCTCCCGCGACATCGTGGCCGCCGCGATGCGCCTGCCTGCCGCGCTCGACTCCGAGATGGTCGCGGCACAGCGGGTGGCCGAGCTCACCGAGCTCATGGGCCTCGACGGCTACCGGGACACGCTGGTCGGGGAGCTGTCGACCGGGACCCGGCGGGTGGTGGAGCTGGCGTGCATCCTCGCGCAGGACCCCGCCGTGCTGCTGCTCGACGAGCCCTCCGGCGGCGTCGCGCAGAAGGAGACCGAGGCGCTGGGACCGCTGCTCAAGCGGGTCCAGTCGGTGACCGGCTGCGCGATCATGGTGATCGAGCACGACATGCCGCTGCTGCGCTCCATCTGCGACGAGATGTACGCGCTCGAGCTGGGCGCGGTGATCGCCAACGGCACCCCCGACCACGTGCTCAACCACCCGCGCGTGATCGAGTCGTATCTCGGCACCGACGAGGCGGCGATCAACCGCTCGGGGGCGGCGCCGGCGACCGCGGTCTCCTGAGGGCGGACGCCATCATGCGCTTGCTTCCGCGCCCCGAGGACGTCGATCGCATCCGGCAGCATCGGGAGCGGCACACCCTGCTGTGGTTGGGGACGGTCGTGCTCCTGGTGCTGCTCTTCGTCGTCATCGGCGTGCTCCAGGGCGGGTAGGCCCCAGGGCGGGCCGGGCACCGGCAGTACGCTCCCGCCCGCCCCCGCCCGCGACCGATCAGGCCTGCCGTGACCGAGCTGCCAGCCCCGCCCCTGCCCGAGCGTCGCGACCACGTCGAGGAGCGCCACGGCGAGACGATCCACGACCCGTGGTACTGGCTGCGCGACCGCGACGACCCGGCCGTGCTCGCACACCTCGAGGCGGAGAACGGCCACACCGAGGCCTGGTTCGCGCCGCTGGAGGGCCTGCGCGCGCAGCTGTTCGACGAGATCCGCTCCCGGATCCACGAGACCGACGCCTCCGCCCCGGTGCTGGTCCTGCCCGAGGGGGACGCGCCGCACGGGTGGCTGCACTACCGCCGGACCGTCGAGGGCGAGCAGTACGCGCGGCACTGCCGGCGGCCGGCGCCCGCGGGCGTGACCGATCCGCGGGACCTGCCGGAGGAGCTGCGGCACCCGGTCGACCCCCACGACCCACCCGCCGACGAGCAGGTGCTGCTCGACGAGAACGCCGAGGCGGCCGGGCACGACTTCTTCCAGCTCGGCGGGCTGGCGATGAGCCCCGACCACACCCGGCTGGCCTACCTCACCGACACCACCGGGGGCGAGGTCTTCACGCTGCGGGTGCGCGACCTGGCCACCGGGCGCGACCTCGACGACGTGGTCGAGGGGGTGGGCTACGGGGTGGTCTGGTACGGCGACGGCGAGCACCTGCTGTACACGGTCACCGACGATGCGTGGCGCCCCCACGAGGTCCATCGCCACCGGTTGGGCACCCCGGCCGGTGACGACGTGCTCGTTCACCACGAGCCCGACGAGCGCTTCTGGCTGGGGATCGGGCGCACCCGCTCGCGCCGACTGCTGGTGATCATGGCGGGCAGCAAGGTGACCTCGGAGGCGCGCATCCTCGATGCCCACGACCCCGAGGCCGAGCCGCGCCTGGTCGCCGAGCGCGAGCACGGTGTCGAGTACGACCTCGAGGACCGTGGCGAGCTCCTGTACCTGGTCACCAACGCCGACGGCTCGCAGGACTTCAAGCTCGTCACCGCCCCGTTGGCCACGCCGGGTCGGGAGCACTGGCGCGATCTCGTCGGCCACCGCCCCGGGGTGCGGCTCGAGGACGCCGACGTCTTCGACACCCACGTGGTGCTCTCCGAGCGCACCGAGGCGCGCACGCAGCTGCGGATCGTCGACGCCGACACGGGCGAGGGCGGCGTCCTCGACATGCCCGAGGAGGTCTACGCCGCCGGGGTGGGCCCCAACCCGCTGGCCACCACCCGCACCCTGCGCTTCGTCTACACCTCGCTGACCACCCCCGCCCAGGTCGTCGACCTCGACCTCGACCGCCGCGAGCGCACCCTGGTCAAGCAGCAGCCCGTGGGCGGAGTCTACGACCGCGACGACTACGTCTCCTGGCGTGACTGGGCCACGGCGCCCGACGGCACGCGCGTGCCCATCAGCCTGGTCCGGCACCGCGACGCGCCCACCGACGGCACCGCGCCCTGCCTGCTCTACGGCTACGGCGCCTACGAGATCTCGATGGACCCCACCTTCTCGCCGGTGCGCCTGTCGCTGCTCGATCGGGGCGTGGTGTTCGCCATCGCGCACGTGCGCGGGGGCGGGGAGATGGGTCGTGCCTGGTACGAGGAGGGCAAGTTCCTCGCCAAGCCCAACACCTTCTCGGACTTCGTCGCCTGTGCCGAGCACCTCGTCGAGGTCGGCGTGACCTCCCGGGCCCGCCTGGCGATCCGTGGCGGCTCGGCGGGCGGGCTGCTGATCGGCGGGGCGCTCAACCTGCGGCCGGACATGTGCGGCGCCGCGGTGGCCGAGGTGCCCTTCGTCGACGTGGTCAACACCATGTCGGACCCCTCGATCCCGCTGACCGTGATCGAGTACGACGAGTGGGGCAACCCCGCCGACCCCGCCTACTACGAGGTGATGCGCTCCTACTCGCCCTACGACAACGTGCGCGAGGCCCGCTACCCGGCGCTGTTCGTCACCGCCGGGCTGACCGACCCCCGGGTGCAGTACTGGGAGCCGGCCAAGTGGGTGGCGCGCCTGCGCGAGCGCATGACGGGCGGCGGGCCGGTCCTGCTCAGGACCGAGCTCGGCGCGGGGCACGGCGGCCGGTCGGGCCGCTACGACGCCTGGCGCGACGAGGCGCAGGTGCTGGCGTTCGTGCTCGACCGGCTCGGCGTCACCGCTACGGCCTGACGTCGCACGTCGCTCACCCGCCGCACCGCAGCCGCGGTCGAGACCCAGCAGAGGGGGCCATGGTGCGCATCATCGCCGGTGCCGCTCGGGGGCGCCGCCTGCGCGCCCCCGAGGGGCGGGGGACGCGTCCGACCGCCGACCGCGTCAAGGAGGCGGTCTTCTCCTCGCTGCAGCCCGTCCTGGCGGGCGCCCACGTGCTGGACCTGTACGCGGGCTCGGGAGCCCTCGGGCTGGAGGCGGTCTCCCGTGGTGCCGCGCGGCTGACCGCGGTGGAGTCGCATCGGTCGGCGCTGGCCGCGCTCGCGCACAACATCGAGGTCGTGGGCGTGGGCGAGGTGGAGGTCGTGGCCGACGACGTGCGCCGCGCGCTGGCCCGGCCCCTGCCCGGCGCCCCGTTCGACGTGGCGCTGCTCGACCCGCCCTACCGCACCGGCGACGCTGAGCTCACCGAGGTCCTGCGCGCGCTTGCGCCCCACCTCGCCCCCGGCGCGGTCGTGATCGTGGAGCGGGCCGCGCGGGACGGGGAGGTGCCGTGGCCGCCCGATCTGCTCCCCGAGCGCACCCGCCGCTACGGTGACACCGCCGTGCACCGGGGGCGTGCCGGCTCGACCGACGAGGGTGAGGAGAGCACGTGAGCGTTGCGGCGGTGTGTCCGGGCAGCTTCGACCCCATCACCATGGGCCACCTCGACATCGTGCGCCGGGCCGCAGGGGAGTTCGACCGGCTCGTGGTCGCGGTGCTCGACAACCCGCGGAAGGCCGCCTCGGCCATGTTCGACGCGAAGGAGCGCATGGAGCTCATCCGCGCCTGCGTCGACGACCTGCCGGGCGTCGAGGTCGACTCGTTCTCCGGGCTGCTGGTCGACTTCTGCCGCTCCAAGGACATCAGCGTGGTGTGCAAGGGGCTGCGGGCGGTCAGCGACTTCGAGTACGAGCTGCAGATGGCGCAGATGAACCAGCGCATCGGCGGGGTGGAGACGCTGTTCATGTCGACCAGCCCGGAGTACTCGTACCTGTCGAGCTCGCTGATCAAGGAGGTCGCCCGCGGTGGCGGCACGATCGAGGGCACGGTGCCGCCGGTGGTCGAGGAGGCCGTGCACCGCCGCCTGGCCGAAGCCGGGTAGGCCCCCGGCTCACGCGCGGGCAGCCCCCCGGCCACGCCCGGACCGCTGCCGGGGCGGGTGGGATGGCGGCCCACGGGTAGGATCGTGGGCGCCGACCACTCGGCACCCGCCTGGGCGCGGTGCCGCGGCGCGGGGCGCGACCCCGGGCCACGACGTGCGAAGGGCCCCCTGCCATGTCCGAGTCCAATGGTGTGCCGCACGATCTCGAGGCGCGGCTGAGCCACCTCGAGCGTCTCGTCGCCGAGGCCAAGGCGGTGCCGCTGTCCGCGTCGGTGATGGTCAACCGCGCCGAGGTGGCCGAGCTGCTCGCGACGATCCGGGCCTCGCTGCCCGAGGAGGTCGCGCAGGCGCGCTGGGTGGTCCGCGAGCGCGATGACATCCTCGAGCGCTCCCGGGCGGACGCACAGCGGCTGATCGAGGACGCCGAGGCCGAGCGGGACCGCCTCGTCTCCGAGCAGGAGGTGGCGCGCACTGCCCAGCGCGAGGCGGAGCGGCTCCTCGACGAGGCCCAGGAGCAGGCGCGGCAGATGCGCCTGGAGGCCGAGGACTACGTCGACGCCAAGCTCGCCAACTTCGAGGTCGTGCTCCACAAGACGCTCGGTGCGGTGGAGAAGGGCCGGGCCAAGCTGCGCGGCCGGCTCGACACCGACCAGCTCGCCGAGGACCTCGACGAGGAGCTGGGCGAGCCGGAGTGACCACGGTCCGCGACGCGGGCGCGGCGGGCGGGGACCGCGTCCCGGTCGCCCGGTGCTCCCTGGGCCCGCCGCCCCGGGTGTGATACCGTCGTGGGTCGTCCAGCCCGGCCCCCGCGGCAAGGGCAGAAGCCGCAGCCCTTCCCCGGCCGATCGCTCGCGCGCACCGAGGTGCCTCCCCGAGCCGGATCACGGCCGCGTAATCCCCCAAGCGAGGTGTCGTCCTTCGTGCGTGTCCCCGTCAGCGACCTCGTCGGCAACCCGGGTGAGACCCGGGCGCTGCGTCGTGACGTGGAGGCGGCGGCCTTCGGCGAGGACCCGTGGGGTCCCGCCGAGGACGGGGTGCTGGACCCGGTCGAGCTCGACCTCCACCTCGACGCGGTGGTGGAGGGGATCCTCGTGCGGGGCACGATCGGCTTCCACGTGCAGCTGGCCTGCGCGCGCTGCCTGGTCCTGCAGGACCTCGCCTACACGGTGGAGGTCGCCGAGTTGTTCCAGGACCCCACCAAGCGCGAGGATGACGACGAGGACGACCCCGGCTACGAGCTGGTGGACGACCTCACCGCGATCGACCTGTCGACGATGGCCCGCGACGCGCTCATCATCGACCTGCCGGTCCGCGTACTCTGCGACGAGGCCTGCAAGGGCCTGTGCGTCGAGTGCGGCGCGGACCGCAACCTGACCGACTGCGGTCACCGGCCCGAAGCGGCGCCCGACCCGCGCTGGGCCAAGCTGGCCGACCTGGACCTGCCCAGCGAATGACCGGCAGGTCGTCGGCCCCGACGTCGAGACGACGACCACCACCCGACCACGACCTGCCGCACGGCCGGTCACGACAACCGGGCCCCGCCACGGGGCGAGGAGGACGACCATGGCCGTCCCGAAGCGCAAGCTGTCGCGCTCCCGCACGCGCCACCGCAAGGCGCAGTGGATGAAGACGAGCAGGCCGACGTTCGCCACCTGCAAGCGCTGCAAGACGCCGGTGCGCCCGCACACCGTCTGCGGAACCTGCGGGGCCTACGGCGGCCGGACCGCCGTCGAGGTCGACTGACGATGCGCCGGGGCGCGTCGGTGGGGCCGGGGACCACGCGGGGGCGCCGGTGAGCGCCGCCGCGCCCGAGGCTGGAGACCCGGCACAGCTCGCCGGGCTCATCGACGTGCCCTTCGACGACCTCGCCCAGCTCGACCGGGCGCTCACGCACCGGTCCTGGGCCTTCGAGAACGGCGGCGTCGAGCCCAACGAGCGGCTCGAGTTCCTCGGCGACGCGGTGCTCGCGCTGGTCGTCACCGACGAGGTCTTCCACGCCCACCCCGAGGAGCAGGAGGGCCGGCTGGCCAAGGTGCGGTCGGCGGCGGTCAAGACCGGCTCGCTCGCCCAGGTCGCACGGGACCTGGGGCTGGGGCGGTTCATCAAGCTGGGGCGGGGCGAGGCCGCCTCGGGCGGGCACGACAAGGACTCGATCCTGGCCGACACCCTCGAGGCGGTGATCGGGGCGGTCTACCTGGATCGTGGGTTCGCCACGGCCTACGACCTCGTGCAGCGCCTCTTCGCGGTCCGGCTGGCCGACCTCGCCGAGATGGAGGCCGCCCTGGACTACAAGACGAGCCTCCAGGAGCTGTGCGCGGCCCGGTTCGAGCGGCTGCCGACCTACCTGGTCGAGGACGCCGGCCCCGATCACGCCAAGACGTTCTCGGCGATCGTGAGCGTCGACGGCCGCGAGCTGGGCCGGGGCGAGGGGGCCAGCAAGAAGCAGGCGGAGCAGCGCGCCGCCCGTGAGGCGTTCCTGGCTCTGCGCACCACGGACGCCGGCGACGCCGGTGCCCTCGAGGGCCCGAACGTCGGCTAGCGTCGCGCCCCGGTGAGGCCCGTCGAGGGAGGACGTTGCCGTGCTCGAGCTGCCCGAGGTCGAGGTCCTGCGCAAGGACCTCGAGAAGGAGGTCGTGGGCAAGCGGATCAAGGATGTGACGGTGCAGACGGCCGGCATCGTGCGCCCGCTGCACCGCAACCGGCCCGAGTTCGTCAAGGCGCTCGAGGGGCGCAAGGTGGAGGCGGTGCGCCGTCGCGGCCGCCTGCTCTTCCTCGACCTCGACGAGGACCAGACCTGGATCATCGATGCCGGCGATGAGGGCTCGCTGCACCGCGAGACCGCCAACGCGACGCCCGGGCCCGGCACACATCTGGCGGTCACCTTCACCATCGGCGGCGCCCTGCACCTCTCCGAGGCCGGCGAGGACGTCTCGGCCCACACCGGCGTGGTGCCCACCGACGAGGCCCTCGAGGCCGCGGGGGTCTCGCCCGATGCGCTCGACCCGCTCGACGACAACCCCACCTGGATGGAGTTCGGCCGGTTCCTCCACGCCTCGCGGCGACCGCTGAAGCTGGTGCTGACCGATCCCGACCTGATCCTGGGCATCGGCCCCGTGTACAGCGACGAGATCCTGTGGGAGGCCGGGCTGCGCCACGACCGCGCCGGCGACTCGCTCTCGACCCAGGAGGTCCGCCGGCTCTACCGGGCCATGCAGGAGATCATCCACACCGCGATGAAGGTCCGCGGCTCCAGCCTCGACGAGGTGGAGGCGGACTCGGCGGTGGACGACGAGGGCGAGGTCGCCGAGCACCTGCGGGTCTACGGCCGCGACGGCCAGCCCTGCATCCGGTGTCGCAAGCCGATCAAGCGCACCCGGATCAAGAAGGGCGTCTACACCTACCACTGTGAGCAGTGCATGATCTAGGGCCGCGCCCCGCCCGCGGGCGCCACAACCGCCCGGCAGGGGCTGCGAGGACCGTGGGCCGCGTGGCGGCGGAGGGAGGTCGATGCCGGTGATGGCGAGGCGGGTGATCGTCCACGGACGGGTGCAGGGCGTGAACTTCCGGGCCGCCACCCAGCGCGCGGCGCGCGATCGTGGGGTGATGGGCTGGCTCCGCAACCGTCCCGACGGCGCCGTCGAGGCCCACCTCGAGGGCGAGGCCGAGGCGGTCGACGGACTCGAGCGCTGGATCGCCGACGGAGGGCCGCCACCGGCCAGGGTCACCGATCTCGAGCGCGAGGACGCCGAGCCCGAGGGCGCCACCGACTTCGACGTCCGCGGCTGAGCGCCGCTGTCGTCGCGTGCCTTGCGGGCGGGCCCGCCTCCCGGCGCGCTCCAGCACCGAGCGACGCGGGGGCGCATGGACGGCGGTGCGAGCCCTGCGGTACACTCGACTGCGAGCACACGCCGGCGACCGGTCGGGTGCGGCGGTCGGTGGCGTGGGACGCCCCACCGCACGCGTGCGACCGGCGCGATGCGGGGGCAGTCACCCCCCACCGGCCGCGCGTGCTGTGACGTTCATGCCCGCCTGCGACGGCGGAAGGGTCCGCGAGAAGGACCGGGAGGACAGGCTGATGGGCAAGGCGCTGCTGGGCACGCACACGACCCCGGGCAGTCTGCGGCTGCTCGAGGAGGTCCGCGCGCTGCGGGCGCGGGTCGAGGAGCTCGAACAGGCGCTGGCGGAGGCCGAGGCGGCCCGCGATGCGGGCGAGCGCGGCGCGCTGCGGGTCGAGGAGCGCGAGCCCGCGCGGACCTGACGCCGTTCTTCCCACCCGCCCCGGGCATGG
>SKLC01000430.1 GCA_007123425.1 Nitriliruptoraceae bacterium | reverse complement strand
CGGCCCCGGCTGGCCAGGGCGGCGGGCGGCGGAGTCTGGCTGGGTCATCGTGGGCTCCGGGAGGGCGGCGGGGCCGGGCTGGGCGTGCCTCGCGCGCCGCCCGCCGGCGCCCGGCGGAGGCTGTCGAGGACGTCGAAGTAGGTCGGGAAGGTCTTGGCCACGCAGCCCGGGTCGGCGATCTCGATCCCGGGAGCGGCCAGCCCGAGCAGCGCGAAGCTCATGGCCATCCGGTGATCATCGTAGGTGCGCACGAGGGCCGGTGCCGGCCGGCCGGGACGGACGACGAAGCCGTCCGCCTCCTCGTACGCCTCGATGCCGCAGCGCCGCAGCTCGGTGACCACCGCGTGGATGCGGTCGGTCTCCTTGCGGCGGATGAACCCGATCCCGCGGACCCGCGTCGGGCTGTCCGCGAAGACGGCCACCGCGGCCAGGGTCTGGGCCGTGTCCGAGAGGTCGGCGAGGTCGACGTCGATGCCGGTGAGCCGGCCGGTGCCCACCACCTCGGTGCCGTGCTCGTCACGGCGGACCTCGGCCCCCATGGCCGCGAGCACGTCCGCGAACCGCGCGTCGCCCTGGGTCGCCGACGCCCCCAGCCCCGCCACGCGCACCCGGCCGCCGGTGATCGCCGCCGCCGCCAGGAAGTAGCTCGCGGCGCTGGCGTCGGGCTCGACGTCGTAGGTCGTGGCCCGGTAGCCGCCCGGTGCGACCACGAAGCGACGCGCATCGGGGCGGGTCACGCGCGCGCCGAAGGCATGCAGCACGCCCAGGGTCAGCTCCACGTACGGCTCCGATACGAGGCCGGTGGTCAGCCGGACCTCGAGGCCGTCCGCCATGGCCGGCGCGGCGAGCAGCAGCCCCGAGAGGAACTGGCTGGAGACGTCACCCGCCACCTCGAGCCGCCCTCCTCGCGCGCCGTGGGAGTGCAGGGCCACCGGGAGGTGTCCGGGCGCGCCCAGCTGCTCGACCTCGGCGCCGAGCTCCGCGAGCGCCTGCAGCACGGGCGACATCGGGCGGACGCGGAAGGGCGGCGCGGCATCCAGCTCGTAGCGGCCGTGGCCCAACGCGAGCACGGGGGCCAGGAACCGTGCGGTCGTGCCCGACAGGCGGACGTCGAGGCGAGCCGGTCCGGGGGGCACCGCCCCGTCGCAGCCGACCACCTCCACGCGCGCCTCAGCCGGCTCGGCCCGCACGTCGATGCCGAGGTCGCCCAGGCCGCCGAGCATCGCCTCGGTGTCATCGGCGAACAGCGCCCCCCGGATCGTGGAGGTGCCACGCGCCAGTGCCGCGGCCACCAGCGCCCGATTCGTCAGGCTCTTCGAGCCCGGCACGCGCACCGTGGCGTCGGGAGGGGTCGCGAGCGGCGACACGGGTCGAACGGCGGTGCTCACGGCGCGCTCCGGCTCGCAGCTGGCGGGGGCCGGGCCGAGGTGCGGCCCGTCGTGCGAAGCCTGCCAGCCCCACTGCGCGGGCGCACGTCCGCGCCGGGCGGCTGAGATGGTCGCTCTATCGATATATCGATTGTCGACATAGCGATATATCAACGATCCGAGGACGCTCCTGGCCCGTTCTCCGCGCCGCTCTCGATGTGGGCGGCGAGCCCGCGCTCGCGCACGGCCGCCAGGCCGCGCCCGGCGGCCCCGGCCTCCACCCGGACCAGCAGCGCTCCGCGCTCCCCCTCCGCCGCATGCCGCATGGCGAGGTCCTCGACGTTGATCCCCGCCTCCCCGAGCGCGCCGGTCGCCAGCGCCAGCGCCCCCGGCCGGTCGTCGAGGGCCACCACCAGGTCCACGACCTCTCTCGGGCCCTCCTTGGGGACCAGCTGCCGGCGCGCCTCGCTCGCCCGTCGCAGCTGGGCGACCAGCGCGTCCCGGTCTCCCCCGCGCAGCGAGTCCGCCAGCTCGTCGAGCCGCTGCCGGTAGGCGTCCAATGCCTCGAGGACCGCGGCGTCGTTGCCCTGCAGGATCCCCAGCCACAGCTCCGGGTCGCTCGCCGCGATCCGGGTCGTGTCCCGGAACCCCCCTCCGGCCAGCGCGAGGACCGCCTGGCCGGAGCTGGCCGCCACGTCGGCGGCGACGTCGGCCAGGCACGAGGCGGCCACCTGGGGCAGGTGACTGACCACCGCGACCAGCTCGTCGTGCCGCTGGGGGGAGACCACCAGCGTCCGGGCGCCGAGCGACGAGACGAACCGGGACAGGCGCTGCAGCGCCGCGTCGCTGGTCGCGGCGGTGGGGGTCAGCGCCCAGGTCGCCCCCTGGAACAAAGATCCATCCGCAGCGTCCGGCCCGCTGCTCTCGCTGCCGGCCATCGGATGCCCACCGACGAAAACACCTGGATTGATCCCTAGTGCCTCGAGATTGGACTCAACCTCAAGTAAAAGATGAGACTTTAGGCTGGCAGCATCTGTAATAGTTGCGCGCATATGCACGCATTTGGCGATCTCTGCCACGACCTCAGGTACGAGGTGACTGGGAATGGCAACAACAACCAGATCCGCGTCCTCCACCGTGGCCCGGAGCGACGCGCGCACCTCGTGACCCAGCCCCAGGGCGCGGGCCCGGTCGCGGACCCCGTCCTGCGCATCGGTGACGACCACCTGGGGCACCCCCGCGGCCATGGCGGCCAGGGCCACCGAGCCACCCACGAGCCCTGCGCCGACGACCGCGAGGCGCTGCACACCCGGCTCGCTCGACCCGCTCGCCGCGTGACCCCGGTCGACGACGGACTCCCTCGCGGCGTCGTCCCCGTCGCGCCCGCTCATCCGCGACCCCCGGCGAGATCCCGCGCGAACCCGCGCCACCGACCTGCAAAAACGCGCTGAGATGGCGCGTGCTGCGATTTGGACGCGCGCCCGGCACCGCGGTCCGGCCCAAGCGCCGCTGCGGGGGCGGTCGGCGGCCTCGTGACCCGTGCGACGGCGCCACAGCCCGCGGCCGTGGCGCTGACGACGCGCGCTCGCGCTGCCCCGAGCGCGGTCACTCCGGCAGGTCGGTGCGCAGCTGTCGCGCCTCGTGCAGGTAGACGTGCCGCAGGTCCCGGACCGCACGCGGGGTGTAGGCGTGCAGCAGGATGCGCACGCAGCGGTCGATGCCGCCGTCGATCTCGAGCTCGCGGGCACAGAGCAGCGGGACGTGAGTGATGCCCGCCTCTCGGGCCGCCTCGGCCGGGTAGGCGCTGTGCACGTCGCCGGTCGCCGTGAAGACGATCGAGATCAGGTCGTCCTCGTCGAGGCCGTTGCGCTCGAACAGCTCGTGGATCAGCTCCTGGGTCCTGGCCAGCAGGTGCTCGCGCTCGTCCTGCTCCAGGGTCGTGGCGCCACGCAGCGCTCGCACGCGGGGCACGTCGTCGGTACTCACCGGCTACCTCCTGGCGCGCCGACCCGGAGGCGGCGCGCTTCTCGCTTTGTCGACAGATGTCCATATCGCTAGATCGCTTCTCTAGGTCGGTCGCCGCCGGCCCCGCTCGGCCACCGCGGCATGCAGCTGGCCGATCTCGGCCTGGGTGAGGAACCGCCACTTGCCCTGACGCAGCTCTCCGAGCTCGACACCGCCGTAGGCCACGCGGGCCAGCCGCTCGACCTTGAGGTCGAGCGCGCCGAGCAAGCGACGCACCTCGCGCTTGCGCCCCTCGGTCATGACCACCTCCACGAGGCTGCGCCCCGCCTCCTGCTCGAGCAGGCGCACGCGTCGCGGTCGGGCGAACCCGTCGTCCAGCTCGACCCCCTGGCGCAGCCGGGCGATCGTCTCGCGACGCACGGCCCCGGCGATCAGCGCGACATAGAGCCGCTCGACCTCGTAGGAGGGGTGGGTGAGCGCGTTGGCCAGCTCGCCGTCGTTGGTCAGCAGCAGCAGACCCTCGGTGTCCTGGTCGAGCCGCCCGACCGGGAACAGCCGCTGCGGCAGGTTGATCAGGTCCATCACCGTGGGGCGCCCCTCGGGGTCGTCGGCGGTGGTGATCACGCCCCGGGGCTTGTTGAGCAGGACGTAGACGAGATCCGGGTCGACGTTGATCCGCTCCCCGTCGAGGGTGACGACGTCCCCCTGGCGGTCGGCCTTGTCCCCCAGCGAGGCGATCTCGCCGTTCACGGCGACACGGCCCTGGGCGATGAGCTCCTCGCAGGCGCGGCGCGAGCCGATGCCGGCCGCCGCCAGGACCTTCTGCAGTCGCTCCTCAGCCATCCTGGACCCGCTCGTCGTCGTCCGGCTCGCCCGCCACGGCGTCGTGGGCATCCTCCGGCCCGTCCGCCGGGGCCTCCTGGTCATCGTCCGGCTCGCCCGCCGCGGCGTCGCGGGCATCGTCTGGCCCGTCCGCCGGGGCCTCCTGGTCATCCCCCGGCTCCCCCGCCGGGCCCTCCGGGTCGTGATCGGACTCCGCGCGCTCGGCCGCCGAGACCGCCTGGCGGAGCCGGTCGACGGCCGACTTGGCGGCCTGGTCGAGTCGGTCGGTGAGCTGGTCGATGTCGCCCCGCTCGGCCACGTGGGCCTGCGGGGCGGGCAGGGCGTCGTCGTCCTCGCTCGCGTCGGGGCCGGTGTTGGTCGCGGGGTCGGCGTCACGGCTCGCGCTGGCCTCGGCGATCCGCCGCCGGGCCTCCCGGATCGCGCCCAGCTCGGGCTCGTCGGGGGCCGGGGCCTCCGGCAGGAACTCGGTCAGCGGCGGCAGCTCCTCGAGGCCGTCGATGCCGATGCGCTCGAGGAAGAGCGTCGTGGTGCCGTACAGCAGCGCCTGGCCGGGGCCCTCGTCCCGCCCGGCCTCCTCGACCAGCCCGCGGGCCACGAGGCTGCGCACCGCCCCGTCGGCGTTGACGCCGCGGATGTCGCCGATCTCCTGCCGGCTGATGGGCTGCTTGTAGGCGATCACCGCCAGCGTCTCCAGCGCGGCCTGGGTGAGGCGCCCGCTGCGGCCGGCCAGGGCCCACCGCTCCAGCACGGGGCGCGCCCCCGCGGCGGTGTACATCCGCCAGCCGCCCCCCGCGCGGCGGACCTCGATCCCCCGCTGCTCGTCCGCGTAGCGCTGCGCGAGCACCTCGACCTCGGCCTCGACCTCATCGGGCTCGAGCTCGAGCACGTCGGCGAGCTCCTCGACGCCGAGCGGCTCCTCCGCGAGGAACAGCAGCGCTTCGAGTCCCTGGCGCGTCGCGAGGTCCACGTCAGCCCTCCTGGGGGTCGTCGTCGCCCGGGGCGGCGTCGGCGGGGGCCGGGGCATCCCCACCGCCATCGGGCTGGTCGTCCTGCCCGGGACCGTGCCGGGGGCCCGCGTCAGCGCCGGGCCCGTCGCCGGCCTCGGGCGGCACGTCGTACTCGTCCCCGAGCTCGTCGAGCGCCTCGAGGCCGTTGCCGTCCCCGCGGGTCCCCACGAGCAGGGGCGCGCGGTGGTCGGGCTGCTCCAGGTCGACCTGGCCGAGCTTGAACAGCTCGAGGACCGCGAGGAAGAACACCACCCGGTCGCCTCGGCCCCGCTCCCCCACGAGGTCATCGAACGCCGCCAGCTGCCCGGGCCCGCGGTCCCGGCGGCCGAGCCCGCCCAGCAGCTCGACCGCCGCGTCCCGGATGGTGATGTAGCTCTTGCGGATGTGGGTGAGATCGACGCTGGGCTCGGGCCGCTCCACGGTCGCGCCGGCGGCCAGCGCCGCGAGGCCGGCGGCGTCGACGGGCAGTGGCGCGTCGGGCACGAGGCGCTGCATCCAGCCCTCGGGTCCGACGTCACGGCCGAGGTTGCCCTCGTGGCGGACCAGTCGGTGCGAGAGCACCCGGGCCACGTCCCGGAACGCGCGGTACTCCAGCAGCCGCGCGTAGAGCATGTCGCGGGCATCGCCGAGCAGGTCCTCGACCTCGTCACGCTCCTCGGCGGGCAGCAGGCGGGCCGCCTTGAGCTCGATCAGCGTGGCGGCGACCACCAGGAACCGGGTCGCCGTCTCGAGGTCGAGGTCCTCGATGCCCTCGAGGTGGGCGAGGAAGTCGGCGGTGATCTCCGCGAGGTCGACCTCGGAGACGTCGAGGCGGCGGCGCGCGATGAGCTGGAGGAGCAGATCGAACGGCCCCTCGAACACCTCGAGCTTCACCTGGTAGGTCATCTGCCTCGCTGTCCCTGCTGCCAGCTGCTCGGCGACCGGACGGCGGGCGCCCTACCGGCGGCGGGCTCGTTGGGCCCGCTCCCCCGTCGACGCGCGTCCCCGCGGGCCGGAGCGGGCCGAGGGTAGCCGCGCCGCGCTTCGCACAGCGAGCGGCTCGACCGGCCCCGACCACCAACCCCGGCGATCCTTGGACGATGCAGTGCCACGGCGTTCTCGCGCGGACGGGGCGGGACCTCGCCGCAGGTCGGCTCGAGGACGCGCGCACGGGCAACGCGGCCGATCGAGAGATGTGTCGGCATGTCGATATATCGCTTGGTCGCTTCAACTTCGTGTCGCGGAATCGGCGATCGCGACCGGGATCACGCAGGCGGCTGGAACCCCGGGCCATCCTCGCTCTTTCGGCCCTGCCGCCCCTGCAGCCCCGAGCCCTCGGGCCCACCCGGCCGCGGGCCCCCGTTCCGCTCCCCCGGGGGTGGGGGCGGGGGCACCTCGCCCCGAGCTGAGGCGCTGGGCTCCGGGACCGGGTCGTGGGCCCGTG
>SKLC01000353.1 GCA_007123425.1 Nitriliruptoraceae bacterium | reverse complement strand
GGGAGCGCTGGTCGCCGACGTCGAGTCCACCGTGCCGAGCGCGCTGCCCGTCGCGCTCGTCCTCGCGGTCTCGGTCGGGGTCGCAGCCGGGCTCGAGGCGGTCCGGGCGGGCCTGGCCGCCGCCGCGCCCGACACCGACGCCGACGCCCGCGGCGAGATCCGGGCACGCCTGGCCATCCAGATCGCGATGGCCGAGGTGCCGGCGCTGCTGGCCTTCGCGCTGGCCTTCGCGCTGGGGCCCAGCTGGATCGTGCTGCTGGGCGGTGCCGCCAGCCTCCTGGCGCTGGTGCGGGTCCGTCCGACGCGGGCACGCTTCGAGCAGCTCGAGCACACCTGGCGGCAGGCGGGCCACGACGTCTCGGTGGTCTCCTCGCCCCACGAGGAGCGCTGATCCCGCCCACCGCCGGCACCCAACCGCGTGACGGTCCGCAACGGATGACCGTGAACCGACCACCACGACACGAGCGAGCGCCATGGCCCCCTACGACGCCATCCTGCTGGTCTCCTTCGGCGGCCCCGAGAAGGAGGAGGACGTCCTGCCCTTCCTCGAGCGGGTGACCGCGGGACGCAACGTCCCCCGGGAGCGCCTCGAGGAGGTGGCCGAGCACTACCTCGCCTTCGGGGGGCGCTCGCCGATCAACGACCAGAACCGTGCGCTGCTGGGCGAGATCGAGCAGCTGCTGGCCGCGGAGGGCCCGGATCTGCCCGTCTACTGGGGCAACCGCAACTGGCACCCGCTGCTGGCCGACACGCTGCGCGAGATGCGCGAGGACGGCATCGAGCGGGCGATCTGCTTCGTGACCGCCGCCTACTCGTCCTACTCGGGCTGCCGCCAGTACCGCGAGGATCTCGCCGAGGCCCGCGCCGAGGTGGGCGAGGGCGCGCCCGAGCTGGACAAGCTGCGCGTGTTCTACAACCACCCCGGCTTCGTCGAGCCCCAGGTCGACTTCGTCGTCGATGCGCTGGGACGGCTCAGCCCCGAGCGCCGCGACCAGGCGCCGGTGGTGTTCACGACGCACTCGGTCCCGCACACGATGTCGCGGCACTGCGACTACGAGGTGCAGCACCACGAGACCTGCCGGCTGATCATGCAGGGGGTGGAGCGGCGCGCTCCCCGCGGCGACGGCCGCCCCCGCGAGTGGCAGCTGGTGTACTGCTCGCGCTCGGGGCCGGCGTCCATCCCGTGGCTCGAGCCCGACGTCAACGACCACCTCGCCGACCTGCACCGCCAGGGCACCGAGGCCGCGGTCATCGCGCCCATCGGCTTCGTCTCCGACCACATGGAGGTCGTCTTCGACCTCGACGTGGAGGCGGCGGAGACGGCGCAGGAGCTGGGGATGGAGCTCGAACGCTCGGCGACGGTGGGCACCGACGAGCGGTTCGTGCGCATGATCCGCGAGCTGGTGCTCGAGCGCCAGCAGGGCGCCGCCCCCCGCGCGCTGGGCACCCGCGGACCCAACTGGGACGCCTGCCCGCTCGACTGCTGCCGCGCCCCCGAGCAGCAGGTGCGGCCCGCGGTGGCCGACGCGGCGCGCACGCGGTGAGCGGGTAGCGTTCGCGCCCATGGAGCTCGTCCTCGTTCGCCACGCACAGCCCGAGTGGACCCGCGAAGAGATCTCGCAGGTCGATCCCGGGCTGACCGAGCTCGGGCACCAGCAGGCGGAGCGGGTCGCCGGGCGCCTGGCCGAGGAGCACTTCGACCACGTGCTGGTCTCGACCTCCCGTCGCGCGCAGCTGACGGCCCGCCCGGTGCGCGCGCGGCTCGACGGGGTCCCCACGACCGACCGGGTGTGGCTCCACGAGATCCACCTCCCCCAGTCCTTCGCGGACACGCCCGCAGAGGAGGTGGGGCTGGTCCTGCGCGAGGCCCGTGACCGACCGCGTGAGGAGTGGTGGGACGGTCTGCCCGGCGGCGAGAGCTTCCGCGACTTCCACGAGCGCGTCACCACCGGGCTGATGCAGGAGCTGGCGGTCTTCGGGGCCCGTCGCGCGCCGGGTGGCCTGTGGGAGCTGGACGAGAGCACCCAGGACCTGCGCCTGCTCATGGTGGCCCACGCGGGCACGAACAGCCTCGTGCTGGGCGCGCTGCTGGGCCTGGAGCCCGAGCCGTGGGAGTGGGAGCGCTTCGCCTCCGACCACGCCTCGATCACGCTGCTGCGCACCACCGCGATCGCCGGCGGGCACATCTTCGGCCTGCAGCGGTTCAGCGACGTCGAGCACCTCCCCGCCGACCTGGTGACCGCATGAGGCGCCCGGGCCCGGCCCTGCCCCTCCGGCAGTACCCCGTGAGGAGCGCGGGCGGGAGGCGCGCGTGAGCGGCCAGCAGACCTGGGGGCCCACGGTCAGCGGTGGCGGGCGCCGCACCGGGCGACGACTGCTGCGGCTGGTGCTGGTGCTGGTGCTCGTCGCGCTGCTCGCGCTGGGCGGGCTCGCCTGGTGGCTGTCCTCACAGATCCCCCGCGAGGACGTCGACGGGCTCGCCGTGCCCGGTCGCACGATGCACGTGCTGGTGGTGGGCACCGACAGCCGGGACGACCTCACTCGGGAGGAGCAACGCGAGCTCGGCGTCGGCGGCACCGGCGGCGAGCGCGCGGACACCATCTTCATCATGACCGTGCGTGGCGGGCAGGTCGCCCTGCTGGCCTTCCCCCGCGACCTGTGGGTCGAGCGCTGCGACGGCTCCACCGGGCGGATCAACGTCGCCATCGAGGCGGGGCCGACCTGCATGGTCGAGACCGTCCGCGACCTGGCCGGCATCGACATCAACCACTTCATGCGGGTCACCTTCGGGGGCTTCGTGGACGTGGTCGACGCGGTGGGCGGGGTCGAGCTCTGCCTCGACCAGGCGATCTCGGACCGTGATGCGCACATCGACCTCCCGGCGGGCTGCCAGGTGCTCGAGGGCACCGACGCCCTGGGCTACGTGCGGGTCCGCAAGATCGATGACGACCTGCAGCGCATCCAGCGCCAGCAGGAGTTCCTGCAGGCGCTGGCCCGGGAGGTGGCCACCCCCGCGACCATGCTCAACCCACTGCGCGTCCATCGCCTGGGAGACGAGGCCGGGGACGCGATCAGCGTGGACGACCGTCTCGGCGTGCTCGGCCTCGCGCGGCTGGCATGGGGCGCCCGCGGGCTGGCCGGTGGCGAGGCGGTCACCCACACCGTGCCGACCACCCCCGAGCGTCGGGGGGAGGCCGCGGTCCTCGTCCCCAACCCGGAGGCGGAGGCGCTCTACGCCCGCTTCCGCGACGGCAGCGTCCTCGACGAGACCGAGTCCGCCATACGGCCCGAGCAGGTCGAGGTCAGCGTGCGCAACGGCGCCGGGGTCAGCGGCCTGGCCGGGCAGGTCGGCGACCTGCTCGAGGCGCGCGGCTATCAGGTCGTCGACATCGGCAACACCGACCAACGGCAGGACACCCTGGTCCAGCACCCGCCAGGCCAGCAGGAGGCCGCACAAGCGGTCGCCCGCGACGTGCCGGGCGAGGTGACCATCGAGGAGAGCCCCGAGGCGCGCCACGTCATGGTCCTCCTCGGGCCGAGCGCAGGAGGACGCTAGATGAGCCGCCCACCCGTCGTGCTGGCCGTATGCCTGGGCAACATCTGCCGCTCGCCCACCGCGGAGGCGGCCCTGCGCGAGGCCGCCGAGGCCGCCGGCATGGAGGTGACGATCCGCTCCGCCGGGACCGGTGGCTGGCACGTGGGCCATCCGCCGGACGAGCGCATGCGCCGGGCCGCCGCCGAGGACGGGCTGCACCTGTCCGGCACCGCGGACCGCGTCACGCCCGCCGAGCTCGCCGAGGCGGACCTCGTGCTGGCCATGGACCGCTCGAACCTGGCCGACCTGCAGGAGCTCGCCCGGCAGGCCGGCGTCGACGCGCGCATCCACCTGTACCGCGAGTTCGACCCGGAGGCCGGCGACGGCGACCTCGACGTGCCCGACCCCTACTACGGGGGCCCCGACGGCTTCGCCGAGGTGGTGGACATGGTCCGACGCACCGCACCGGAGGTCCTGGCACGGCTGCGCGCCGGCACGGCCCCGTGAGCGCGGCGGCCGACGAGCTGCCCGGTGGGCTGGGCCCGGTGGTGTGGTCCACGCCCCTTGCCGGCGGCGACATCGCCGCCGTGCGGCGGGCGGAGCTGCGCGACGGTCGGCACGTGGTGGTCAAGGAGACCCCCTACCCGGCGGACCTCGAGGCGGAGGGGCTGACCGCGCTGGGCGCCGCGGGCCTGACCGTGCCCGAGGTGCTGGGCGTCGGCCCGCACGTCCTGGTGCTCGAGCACGTGCAGGCCGAGCCCGACCTCCACGCGCTCGGCGCGGAGCTGGCCACCGCCCACCAGCAGACCGGGGAGGCCTTCGGCTGGCACCGCGACAACGTGATCGGCCCCCTGCCGCAGGCCAACACCCCCACGAGGTCGTTCACCGAGCACTTCGTCCGCGACCGGATCCTGCCCTACGTCGGCGACGTGCCGGCCGAGCTCGGCCGCCGGCTGCGGCGCGCCGCCGACGAGGTGCTGGCCGACCTCCTGGAGCACGGCCAGCCGCCGAGCCTGGTCCACGGCGACCTGTGGGCCGGCAACATCCTCGACGACCGCGTGGTGATCGATCCGGCGGTCCACCACGGTGACCGCGAGCTCGATCTCGCCATGCTCGACCTGTTCGGCGGCGTCCCGCGGCCCCTGGCCGCCGGCTATGAGGCGGTCTGGCCCCTCGACGAGGGCTGGGAGCGCCGGCGCCCGGCGCTGCAGCTGTACCACCTGCTCGTCCACGTGCGGCTTTTCGGCGCCGCCTACCACGGGGCCGTGGCCGCCCGGCTCGCGCGCCTGGGCTGCTGACGGCCGCCGCACGGCCCACCGTGCACGCCATGGCCGGCTGGACGTTCGCCGCATGACCATGACCAGATGATGGTGGTAGGGTCGGACTAGTCATTGCAGCGGTCCGCTCGGACCCAGAATACGAGGGATGGTCGTCATGGTGTCCACGCGTCGGTGCTCCTCTTCGCTCGCGCTGCTGCTGACGGCGGCGCTCCTGGTCGCCCTCGGCATGGTGGCGACCCCCGCGACCGCCGACGCCGCCCCGCAGTGGGCGAGCCCGGAGCAGGCCACCGTCACCCCCGGGGTGCAGATGCTGACCGAAGGCGGGCAGTGCACCGCCAACTTCGTGTTCACCGACGGCGATGCCGTCCTGCTCGGCTACGCCGCGCACTGCGCCGGCACGGGCGGTGCCACCGCCACCAACGGCTGCGACGCCCCCACGCACCCGACCGGGACGCAGGTCGAGGTCGAGGGCGCGAGCCAGCCCGGCACGCTGGTCTACTCCTCCTGGGAGACCATGCAGCAGCGCGGCGAGACCGACCTCGACACCTGCCAGCTCAACGACTTCGCCCTGGTCGAGCTGCACCCCGACGACCACGACGCGGTGAACCCCACCCTGCCCTTCTGGGGCGGCCCCGACGGGATCGCGACGAGCTCCCAGCCGCTCGACAAGCTCTACACGTACGGCAACTCGTCGCTGCGCCTCGGCATCGAGCTGCTCAGCCCCAAGGAGGGCTACAGCCTCGGGCAGGGCGGCGGCGGCTGGAGCCATGTGGCCTACACCGTCACGCCGGGGATCCCGGGCGACTCCGGCAGCGCGGTGCTCGATCGCGACGGCAGGGCGCTCGGCAGCCTCTCCACCCTGGCGATCGCGCCCCTGGCCGGCTCCAACGGCGTGACCGACCTCGCCCTGGCCCTCGAGTACGCCAACCGGCACGGCGGGGTCGACGCGGAGCTGGCCACCGGCACGCAAGCCTTCGGGGGCGGGCTGGCCCTGCCCGACCTCACCGCCGCGCTGACCTCCGGCTGAAGCGCACGGCTCCGTGGGCCTGGGCTGATCCCGGCCGCACCCCCGGCGGCCCGGGTGCCGTCCTCAGCCCCGTCGTCGGCGCACGCCCCGGACCGCCGTGGCCCGCCGCGGATCCTGCGGCCACTCGTGCTTCGGGTAGCGACCGCGCAGCTCGGCCCGGACCTGCGGATAGGCCCGGTCCCAGAAGCCGGGAAGATCCTCGGTGACCTGCACGGGCCGTCGCGCGGGCGAGAGCAGATGGACCACCACCGGCACGCGCCCGTCGAGGATCGTCGGGTGGGTGCTGGCCCCCAGCACCTCCTGGACGCGGACGGCCAGCACGGCCGGGCCGTCCGCGGTGTAGTCGAGGCGGATCCGAGACCCCGATGGCACCTCGAGATGTGTCGGGGCCAGCCGGTCGAGGTCGTGCCCGCCACCCGGTGGGAGGAGCGAGCGCAGCACCGTGCCGGCCTCGACCCGGGCGAGGTCGCCACGCCGCCTGGCGCCGAGGAGGAAGGGGCCCACGGTCTCCTCGGCGTGCGCGAGCAGGTGCCCGTCGGAGACATCCGGCCACGGTGCGCCCAGGTACTCGTGCAGCAGCAGGATGCGAGCCTGCAGCTGCCGGTCCCCGCGGCGCCAGGCGAGCAGCCCGAGGCCCTCCTGCCGCAGCCCGTCGAGCAGGGCGTCGAGGAGCCGCTGCGGGTCGGGCCGCGACAGCGGCCGCCGGTCGAGGACGAGCGCGCCCAGCCGCTCCTCCTGCCGGGCGACCACGTCACCGTCCCGCCACGCCACCTC
>SKLC01000370.1 GCA_007123425.1 Nitriliruptoraceae bacterium | reverse complement strand
CCCGGCAGGGTCGCCAGCACGGCGAGGCCCCCGAGCCGACCGTTGATCACGGCCGCCAGCGCCGGCGGGGAGAGCACGTAGGCCGTGGCCGCGGCGACGCGGGCGGGCCGGCGCCGCGAGTAGGACTGGGTCGCCCGCAGCGCCAGGACCCACCCGGCTGCGACCGAGCCCAGCAGCACCAGCCGCGGCGCGAGCCACTCGCTGCCCAGCGCCAGCAGATGGGTCAGCCCCAGCACCGCCTGGGAGGGAGAGGGCGAGCTCGCCGTCCCGAACGCGCCGGCCTCGTGCCAGCTGGCGGTGTAGTCGGCGAGGAACGCGCCGGCGCTGTCCGGCCAGGCTGCCAGGTCGCCGCCCCGGAGGCTGCCCGGCGTCAGCAGCGGGATGGCCCCCACGAGCACGATCAGGGCGAGCAGGCCACCGACGACCAGCACCGGCTGCCCCTGGACGAACGCCATGACGCGCCGATGAGCCGGGACGGCCTCCCCCGCCGCCGGCGAGCGCGCCGCGCGGGGCAGCTCCTCGACAGGCACGTCGGTGCCGGCCACCCAGTCGCCGATGGCCTCCGCGTAGGCACGGATGCGCGGCACGATCCGACCGAACAGCTCCCTGAGCTGCGCGTCGGAGCGCACCCGCCTGCGCTGGACCGCCCGTCGCAGCCGGAGCGTCTCCACCAGGTGCAGCCCGTTCCACAGCCAGGCCCGCACCGTCTGCCAGGCGTCCGAGACCCGTCGGGTGAGCAGGAAGCCGAAGACCTTGGCGATGCCCACCAGGAAGTACAGCGGCACCACCAGCAGCAGCCGCGGCGCCGCGTAGTTCTTCAGCAGCGTCGCCAGGGTGTTGCGCTCGGAGAAGTAGCGCGGCCCCAGGAAGCGGGTCTGGCCCAGGCGCAGATAGTTGGTGGCCCCAGCGACGTGGTAGCCCACGGCCCGGGGCACCACCTCGACGTCGTAGCCGGCCAGCCAGGCCCGCCAGCACAGGTCGAGGTCGTCGCGGAAGATGTGGTAGCGGCGGTCGAACCGGCCCAGCCGGTCGAAGGTCGCCCGGCGCACGACCATGCCCGAGGTCGAGACGTACAGCGCCCGGGCGTCCTGGTCGCGCTGGCCCTGATCGAGCTCGCCCTCGTCGACGCCGGAGTCCGCCCGGCCGGTGAGGTCGATCGTCCAGCCCACGGACTGCAGCAGGTCACCGTCGTCCCAGTCGCGCAGCTTGGGCCCGACGGCCGCCAGGTTGGGGTCGGCCTCCAGCTCGGCGACCATGTGCCCCAGGGCCTCGGGGTCCAGCGCGCAGTCGTCGTGCAGCAGCAGGACGTACTCGGCGGGCGAGCCGGCCCGCGCGTCGAGCGCCATCGCCACGGCCGCTCCGAAGCCCAGGTCGCGGTCGGCGACCAGGACCCGGTCGGGCCCGAGGTGGTCGAGCAGCAGCGTGCGGCTGGCGTCGGTGCTGCCGTTGTCGACGGCGATGACCTCGAGGTCGGCGTACTGCTGCGCGTCGAGCGCCGCCAGGGTCCGCGGGAGCCACCCCGCGCCGTCGTGGGCCACGAGCACCACGAGCACGGACGCCGAGGCGGAAGGTGCCTGCACCGTTGACGGGCTCCTGGCAGGAGGGCACGACGCGACGCCGTGGCGTCTGCGCCTTCAAGGCATGCGGGAGGCGGGAGCGACCTGGACACGGATGCGAGCCCGGTCGATCCCGTTCGAGCGCGGGACGGTACCACAGGGCCTGCGGCCGCCCCGGCGCCGTCGTCGGCCCCCACGGGCGTGGCGCCGACGCTGCTGGCCGAGCCCCGCTCGGCCTGCCCCTGCAGCCCCACCGTCCCGGTGCACTGGCTCGACGGCCCCGGGACGCGGTCGCGCCGCTGCGCTCAGGCGCTCAGGCGCTTGGCCCGTCGGCGCTCGCGCTCCGAGAGACCACCCCAGATCCCGAACCGCTCGTCGTGCTCCAACGCGTACTCGAGACACTCCTCCCGGACCGGGCAGATCGAGCAGATGCGCTTGGCCTCACGCGTCGACCCTCCCTTCTCCGGGAAGAACGCCTCGGGATCCGCGTCGAGGCACTTGGCCTCGAGCATCCATGCGCGCTCATCCGCATCGAACGCGAGCTTCGTGCTGAGCTCGGCGATCGCACCCACCAACCGCTCCTCGCTGCCGACAGCGTTGGAACTACATCTATGTCATTGTCGGCAGCGGAACGCGATCGGTCAAGCGAAAAATCGACGTGGCACCACAACGGTTGGGGGTCGAGGGCCCGGACCACCCCGATGGACAGGGGTCGAGCGGCCATGACCCCTCCCGGGCGCGGGTCTTAGACCAGGCCGGCCAGGGCCTGCTGGAGGCGCAGCAGCCCGTCGCGCAGCCGGGACTTGGCCGTGCCCTCGGGGATGCCGAGCACGCGGGCGACCTCCCGGTAGGTGTGTCCCCCGAAGTAGGCGAGCTCGATCGCCTCGCGCTGGCGGGGCGTGAGGGCGGCCAGGGCCACGTGCACCTGTCCGTGATCGAGCCGGGCCGTGACCTCCTCCTCGACCGAGTCGAAGGCGGGCTGGGTCTCCCGGCGCGTGACCGCGAGGTCCCGGTCGCGCGCGGCCTGCTCGCTGCGCACCCGGTCCACGGCGCGCCGGTGGGCCAGGGTCGTCACCCAGCCGGCGGCGGTGCCCCGCTCGGGGTCGAAGCGGTCGGCCTTGCGCCACACCTCGACCAGGACCTCCTGGGCGACCTCCTCCGCCATCGCGCGGTCCCGCAGGACACGCACCGCGACGCCGAGGACCCGCGGCGCGAGCCGGTCGTAGAGCTGTGCGAAGGCCGCGGCGTCGCCGTGACCGGCCGCGACCAGCAGCTGCTCGTCAGCGGTCTCGGCGGCCACCTCCCTCACGGCCACCGGCGCCGCGGTCCGGGCGTGCGCGCGCCCCCCGCGGCGGGTGGGACGGGGCTTGAGGACGGCCGGACCTGCGTGGGTGGCTGCGGCGCTCACGGGGACTCCGTTCGGGTTCGATACCCGGAGCATGCCCGACGTCCAGAGTTTTGTCAAGTTTCTGTACAGATTCTTGTTTATGTTCAGGGGCGGGTCGACGCAGGCGTGGACCACCCGCCCACGCGGCAGGGCACGGCCGGACCGCACCCGGGTTCGCGGACGGATCACGCACCGACGCGCGTCGGCCCAGGAGCCCGCGACCCGCCGTCCGACACGCCGCGAGGCGCGCCGGTCCAGGAGCTCGCGACCCGCCGTCGGACACGCGGCGACGCGCGGCGGGCCCGCGGTCAGGTCAACAGCTGGTAGCGGATGCCCGCGGACTCGCGGCGGTCGTAGGTGGTGGTCCGCTCGGCGACCGGCCGGCCCGCGGCCTCGGCCACCTCGCGCAGCGCCTCGGGGCTCTGGCGCACCCCGTGCTCGGAGCCGGCCATCCGCGAGATGGTCTCCTCCATGAGCGTGCCGCCGAGGTCGTTGACGCCGCCGTCGAGCAGCATGACCGCGCGGTCGAGGCCGAGCTTGACCCAGGAGAGCTGGATGTTGTCGATCTCCCCTGCCAGCAGCAGCCGCGCCACGGCGTGCACACGCCGCGAGTCCTCCCAGCCCGGCCCGGGCCGGGCCACCCCGGCGAGGTAGATCGGGGCGAGCTGGTGGACGAACGGCAACGGCACGAACTCGGTGAACCCGCCCGTCTGCTCCTGGAGCCGACGCAGCAGCTTGATGTGGCCCACCCAGTGGCGCGGCTCGTCGACGTGGCCGAACATCATCGTCGACGAGGAGGGCACCCCGAGGTCGTGGGCGGTGGTGACCACCTCGATCCAGGCCGAGGTCGGCAGCTTGCCCTTGGTCAGCACCCAGCGGATCTCGTCGTCGAGGATCTCCGCGGCCGTTCCCGGGATGGAGCCCAGGCCGCGGTCGCGGGCCTCGGTGAGCCACTCCCGGATGGAGATGCCCAGCTGCGAGGCGCCGTTGACCACCTCCATGGGGCTGAAGGCGTGGATGTGCATCTCGGGCAGGCGGCGCTTGATCGCATCCAGGATCTCGAAGTAGTGATCGCCGGGCAGGTCCGGGTGGATGCCGCCCTGCAGGCACACCTCGGTCGCCCCCTGGACCCAGGCCTCCTCGGCCCGGTCGGCGACCTGCTCGAGCCCGAGCGTGTAGGCGTCCGGGTCGTCGCGGCGCTGCGCGAAGGCGCAGAAGCGACAGCCGGTGTAGCAGACGTTGGTGAAGTTGATGTTGCGGTTGACGACGTAGGTGACCTCGTCGCCGACGCGCTCGGCGCGGACCTCGTCGGCGGCCGCGGCCAGCGCGTCGAGCTCCACGCCGGTCGTGTCGAACAGCAGCAGCGCCTCGTCGTCGTCGAGCACCACCCCGCGCTGGGCCTTGGCCAGCGCCGCGGCGACCTCGGGACGGATCGTCGAGCGTGCCGGCGCCTCGATGCGGGGCGCGTTGGCGGCGACCACCCCGTCGGCGATCGCGTGCACGTCTCCGTACACCGCGCGGTGCAGCTCGTCGTCGGCGATCGCCGAGCGGGCGTTGCGACCGTCGGCGGCCGACCCACCGGCCTCGTCACCGGAGATCACCGCCTCCATCTCCGCGCTCAGCGCGCGCTCACCGGGGTCGGGGTCCTGCCAGGTCTGGGGCGCAGGCCTCGCCCCGGGGCGCGCCAGCCCCGTGGTGTCGGCCAGCGCCGCCACCGGAGCGCGCATCCGGCCGGCCAGCCACGGATCGGGCTGCCCGACGTACTCCGGGTAGACGCACAGCCGCTCGACCAGCTCGAAGCCCTCGTCGGCGCTGCGCTGGGCGAGCGCGTCGAGGTGAGGCCAGGGGGCCTCCGGGTTGACGTGATCGGGGGTGATCGGCGACACGCCACCCCAGTCGTCGATGCCCGCCGCCAGCACCGCGCGCTCGGCACCCGGGGAGAGGTTGGGGGGCGCCTGCAGGTGGATCTTGGGCCCCAGCAGCACCCGCGCGGTCGCGATCGTTGCCACCAGGTCGTCGGTGGTGGGCTCGGGCGCGTCCCTCATCGCCGTGTCGGGCTTGGCCCGGAAGTTCTGGACGATCACCTCCTGCAGGTGCCCGTAGCGGCGGTGCGTCTCACGCAGCGACAGCAGCGTCTCGATGCGCTCCACCAGCGTCTCGCCGATGCCGATCAGCAGGCCCGAGGTGAACGGGATCGACAGGCGCCCGGCGTCCTCGAGCACGCGCAGCCGCGTGGCCGGGTCCTTGTCGGGCGAGTTGAAGTGGGCCTCGCCCTTGGCCAGCAGCCGCTCGGAGGTGGACTCGAGCATCATCCCCATCGAGGGCGAGACCGGCTTGAGCGTGGCCATCTCCGACCAGGTCATCACGCCGGGGTTGAGGTGGGGCAGCAGCCCGGTCTCCTCGATCACCTGCACGGCCACGGCCCGCAGGTACTCCAGCGTGGAGGCGTAGCCCCGGGCCTCGAGCCACTCGGCCGCCGCCGGGTAGCGCAGCTCCGGCTTGTCGCCGAGGGTGAACAGCGCCTCCTTGCAGCCCGCCGCCTGGCCCTTGCGCGCGATCTCGAGCACCTCGTCGGGCGAGAGGAACGCCGGCAGGTCCTTCTTCGGCGGCCACGCGAACGTGCAGTAGCCGCAGGTGTCGCGGCACAGATGCGTCAGCGGGATGAAGACCTTGCGCGAGTAGGTCACCCGTGGGCGGCCGTCGGGGGCGCGGTGGGTGCCGCCCTCCGCGTACCAGGGGGCGACGTCGCGGACCCGGCCGGCGATCGCCACCAGCCGGTCGAGGTCCTCGCCCCGGCAGGTGAGCAGCGCCGCCGCCTCGTCGCGCCCCAGCGTGCGCCCGGTCTCGGCCCGCTTGAGCGCACGCGGCCGCAGCCGCTCCAGGGTCGCCGCGTCCGGCTCGGTCTGGTCTCCCACGCGCGCACTCCTCCACGATGGCTCCCGCCATCCTAGGGACCACAGCCACCACCGGCCGCCACGGCCCCCGTGGGCCCACGCCGAGGCGACCGGAGGCGGCACCGCCACGCCCTAGGCTCCCCACTCCGCGAGCCGGTCCGACACAGGCAGGGAGCGACAGATGCACGTGGTCCTCGCCGGCGGCGTCGGCGCCGCCCGCTTCCTCAAGGGGCTCGTGCGCGTGCTGCCCGCCGAGGACATCCTCGCCGTGGTCAACGTCGGCGACGACCTGTGGCTCCACGACCTGCGCATCTGCCCCGACCTCGACTCGATCACCTACCACCTCGCCGGCGTGGTCGACCCGGACCGCCAGTGGGGGCGCGCCGACGAGTCGGAGGTGGTGGCCGAGGAGCTCGAGCGGTTCGGCGCGCCGCGCTGGTTCACCCTCGGCGACCGGGACCTGGCCACCCACCTGCACCGCACACAGCGGCTGCGCGCCGGCGTGCCTCTCTCCGTCGTCGCCGACGAGGTCCGCACGGCCTTCGGCGTCGAGGTGCGCCTGCTGCCGGCCACCGACGACGAGGCGGAGACCCGGATGCGCACCGCCGACGGGCGCGACCTGCACTTCCAGGAGTACTGGGTCCGCGAGCGGGGCCGGCCCGAGGTCGTGGCGGTCGATCTCGCCGCCGCCGCCGAGGCCCAGCCGGCACCGGGGGTGGTGGAGGCGCTGCTGAGCGCCGACGCCGTGCTCGTCGCGCCCTCGAACCCGGTGGTCTCGATCGACCCGGTGCGCACCGTGCCCGCGATCGGGGCCGCGCTGCGCCAGACCCCCGCGCCGATCGTCGGGGTCGCACCCAT
>SKLC01000336.1 GCA_007123425.1 Nitriliruptoraceae bacterium | reverse complement strand
GCGGTCCTGGCTGAACCGGCCCTGCGCCTCCGCGTCGAGGTAGTGACGACGCATGCCCAGCTGCCAGTCGGCGGTGTGTACGAACCTGACCACGCGCCTGCTCTCCCCGTCGCCGGTGGTGGGTGGGTGCGCCCGCGTTCCGGGGCGCCGCGGCCCCTGTGACCGCGTGGAATCGGACCGTACCCACGGCCTGTGACACGGCCGCGCAAGGTCCACAGCGCCGCCCTCACCGCTGCCCCGCGCCCCGGCCAGCTTTCGATCCCAGACCCGCAGACCTGAGCAGCTGGCATCACTGGCTGTCGCCGAGGCCGGCGCGGCGCAGCGCCGAGCGCGCGGCGTTGTGGCCGCACATGCCGTGGACGCCCGAGCCCGGCGGCGTCGCCGAGGAGCAGAGGTAGACCCCCTCGATGCCCGTCCAGTAGGGGTCCAGCGCCGCGCGGGGCCGCAGCGCGATCTGCCGCGGGCTGTTGTAGCCGACGTTGATGTCCCCGCCGACGTAGTTGGCGTTGTAGGCCTCCATCTGCGGCACGGTGCGCGCGAAGCTGGCCCGGATCCGCCCGCGGATGCCCGGCGCGAAGCGCTCGATCTGGGAGAGCACGGCCTCGGTCACGTCCCCGGGGTGCCGGGAGGGGACGTGCGCGTAGGCCCACACCGGGTTGACCCCATCGGCCGAGCGCGAGGGGTCGGCCAGGTGCTGCTGGCCGACCAGCACGAAGGGGCGCCGGGGCATCCGGCCGCGCACGACCTCGTTTTCGGTGGCCACCATCTCCTCCAGCGTGCCGCCGAGGTGGACCGTGCCGGCCCGGCCCACGTCGGGGTGCACCCACGGGATCGGGCCCTCGACCGCGAGGTCGACCTTGAAGGCGCCCGGGCCGTAGCGGTAGCGCTCGTAGGCGCGCCGCACCCGGGTGGGCAGGCGGTCACCGAGGATGTCCACCGCCGCCCGCGGCGAGGTCGACAGCAGCACCAGGTCCGCGCCGTCGAGCTGGTCGGCCGAGGTGACCTCGACGCCGGTCTCGATGCGGCCGCCGAGCTGGCGCAGCCGCGAGGCCAGCGCGTCGGTGATGGCCCGTGACCCGCCCTCGGCGACCGGCCAGCCGTGGGCGTGGCCGGCGGCGGTGAGCATCAGCCCCACCGACCCCGACAGCGGGACCCGCAGCGACCCCACCACGTGGGCGGCCACCCCGCCGAACAGCGCGCGCGCCTCGTCGCCGGCCCAGCGCTGGGCGGTCCAGGTGGCCGGCAGCAGCGCGTTCATGCCGAAATAGGCCATCGACAGCGGATGGGACGGGACCCGCACCACGGGCCGGAACACGTCCTCGGCCAGCGCGTCGAAGCGGCGCGAGAGCCGCCCGAACAGCCGCCGCCAGCTCGCCCCGTCGTGGCCCAGCCCCGCGGCGGTCCGCTCGACGTCGCGCCACAGCAGCCCGGCCCGCCCGCCGTCGAGGGGGTGGGCCAGCTCGATCTCCGGCCAGCGCCACCGCAGCCCGTGCTCCTCGAGGCCCATCGACCGCAGCGCCGGCGAGGCCGCCCCCGTGGGGTGGAACGCCGAGCAGTCATCGTGCAGCAGCCCCGCGAGCGTGTGCTCGCTGGTGCGGGTCCCGCCGCCGATCGTGTCGGCGGCCTCGAGGACCGTGACCCCGACGCCGTGGCGGGCCAGGGTCACGGCGGCAGCGAGCCCGTTGGGCCCGCTGCCGACGACCGTGGCGGTGGTCACGAGGCGGCCCCGGGATCGACTGGGCGTGCGCCGCGCTCGAGGCTGCCCGGTGCGGCGTCGATCACGTGTACTCCTGCGTCGTCCTGTGGGTGGGGTGGGGACTCGGGGCGGCCAACGCGCACGCCCCGGCCGCGCCGCCCCGTCGCGCTGGGCCGCGCGGCCGTGACCTCAGGTGGGCGAGGCCTGCACCGTCTCGCGCAGCGCGGGCTTGTCGATCTTGCCGACGGGGTTCTTCGGGATCTCGCCGACCAGCTCGATCCGGGTGGGCACCTTCTGCCGCATGAGGTTCTCGCGACAGTGCGCGCGCAGCTGCTCGACGTCGAGCTGGGCGTCCGGGTAGGGCGTGACGAAGGCCACCGGGACCTCGCCCATCACCTCGTCGGGCGCGCCGACGACCGCGACCTCGAGGACCCCCTCGACCTCGTAGAGGGTGGCCTCGATCTCCTTGGGGTAGAGGTTCTCCCCGCCCCGGATGATCATGTCCTTGATGCGGTCGACGAGGGTGAGGTAGCCGTCCTCGTCGAGGTAGCCCACGTCGCCGGTGTGCAGCCACCCGTCGCGGATCGACTCGGCGGTCGCCTCGGGGCGGTTGAGGTAGCCGCGCATCACCGTGGGGCCGCTGATGACCACCTCACCGGGCTCGCCGGGCGGCAGCTCGTCGCCATGGGGGCCCACGATCCG
Organism: Nitriliruptoraceae bacterium; assembly: GCA_007123425.1. Lineage (GTDB taxonomy): Bacteria > Actinomycetota > Nitriliruptoria > Nitriliruptorales > Nitriliruptoraceae > SKLC01. The sequence continues at coordinate 4,300 of SKLC01000336.1, read as the reverse complement.
GATCTCCTGCCCGTCCACCGCGGGCCCGACCGTCCCGATCTTGCGCGTCCCCGTCACGGGGTTGCATGCCGAGGCGCAGGTGCCCTCGGTCAGCCCGTAGCCCTCGACCATGACGATGTCGAAGCGCTCCTCGACCGCCCGCAGCAGCTCCGCGGAGGCGGGCGCGGCCCCGCACACGGCGAAGCGCAGCGAGGAGGTGTCGGGGATGACGTCGGCCGGCAGGGCGGCCAGCATCGAGAAGATCGCCGGCACCCCGGAGAAGTAGGTGGGCCGGACCTGCTCGAGCACCTCGAGGAACAGCTCGGGCGCGAAGCGGCCCATGACCGTGACCCGGCCCCCGACCGAGATCGGCGAGACCACGCTGACCATGATCGCGTTGACGTGGAACAGCGGCAGGATCAGCAGGCAGTGGTCGTCCTCGGTGAGCTCGAAGTGGCCCACCATCTGGGCCGCCATCGCCTCGAGGTTGGCGTGGTCGAGCATCACGCCCTTGGGCCGGCCCGTGGAGCCCGAGGTGTAGATCAGCAGCGCGATCTGCTCGCGGGCCGCGTCGTCGTCGGGCACGGGCGGCAGCTCGGCCACGCCGGGGTGGGTGGTGGCGACGTCGGCGACGTGGATGGCCGGCAGCCCGCCGTCGGGCGCGTCGGCGTCGAGGTTGACCACGACCTTTGCGCCGGAGTCCTCGAGCTGATAGCCGGCCTCGCGCGCGGTGAAGGCGGGGTTGATGGGCGTGGCGGTGGCCGCCAGCCGCCAGGCCGCGAAGATCGTGAGCACGAGCTCCACGCGGTTGGGCAGCATCACGGCCACCACGTCACCGGGTCCCACGCCGTGGTCGCGCAGTTGCGCGGCCAGCGCGTCCACGCGCTCGGCGAACTGATGGTAGGTCAGCGCCTGGTCGTCATCCTGGAAGCAGGGCCGGTCGCCCCGCGCCTCGTCGAAGTGCCACGGCAGATAGTCGAGTCCCATGCGGCTGCGCTCCCTCTCCGTCGCGCGGCCGGCACGCTAGTGGACGGACACCACCGCTCGGCCTGGGCACGCGAGACGAAATCCGGGCACCTCCCTGTGCAACGTGCACACCTCGCTGCACGCGCGCTGCGTGCGCCGAGGCCTTGACCACCTCGCCGACCGCGTCCACCGTCGAGGACCGAGACAGGAAGGCGAGACGATGCCAGCCGAACGACTCCACGCGCTCCTCGAGCAGCGCGAGATCCCCTACCAGGTGACGGAGCACGAGTACGCGGTGACCGCCCAGCAGGTCGCCGGCGTCGAGGGCATCAGCGGCTACGACGTCGCCAAGCCGGTGCTGGTGTCGATCGGCGGGCAGCTGGCGATGATCGTGATCCCCGGTGCGGAGGTCCTCGACCTCGAGCGGGTCGCCGAGGTGCTGGGGCACAACGAGGTGCGCCTGGCCACCGAGGACGAGTTCGTGTCGCTCTTCGACGACTGCGAGCCCGGCGCCGAGCCCCCGTTCGGCACGCTCTACGGCATCCCCACGTTCATGGACGAGGATCTGCGCGCACGCGAGCAGCTGGTGTGCCGGGACGGCTCGCACACCCAGACCATCGAGATCGCCACCACCGACTACGTGCGGCTGGTCGAGCCCGAGATCGTCGACGTCTCGCTCACGCCCGCGTGAGGTGACCGCGACCGGGTGCCTCGGGCCGTCGGTCCGACGGCCCGAGGGTTCGATCGTGGGCGCCGGGCGCGCTCAGGACGCGACCGAGCCTCCGGTGCGGTCGTCGCGCCCCCGCTGGCCGGGCGGTGCGACCTCGGCCTCCAGCACACGGGGCGACGGGGCCGGCCGTGCGGGGGCGTGCCCGGTCGGCTCCGCGGTCCGGGCGCGACGTCGCCGGCGCAGGCGACGCATCCAGGCCATGAAGCGGTCGGCCAGGCGGGAGGCCCAGACGTGGAGATCCCGGGCCCATTCGTACTCGCGGGCCAGGATCGCGATGCCGGCGACCGCGGTCAGGGCACCCGGGCCGGGGAAGAACGGCGAGGCGAACAGGGCGCTGACCATCAGCACCAGGACCCCCAGCACCGTGACCCAGACCCGTCGGGCGTGCTGCCGCATGCCGCGGGGCATCGGCGGGACCGGCGAGGTCAGCTCCGGACGGAACGAGTCGGGCCCGGGGACCTGCTGGTAGCTCAGCGCGGACAGCACACGCCCCAGCGACCGCGACCGGACCCGGTTGGTGAGCGAGAGCTCCACGTCGAGGTCGTGGCCCTGCCCCGACAGCCGCACGCGCACCATCTCCGGGTTCCGGCGATCGAGCGCGAAGCCCGACAGCTCCGAGAGCGGCGTGGGGATGTCGGGCACCGCGGAGCTGGCCACGTGGAGCAGGCAGTAGTGGCGCGTGACGACGAGCAGCGCCGGCGCGCGGACCTCGGGCACGTTCGCATGCGTCCACGCGACGACCTCATCGTCGCCGTCGAGGTAGCGAACCACCGGTCCGAGCGCCAGTCGCTCACGGAGGCGGCCGATGCTGCTCATGCCCGCCAGCGTACGACGCGACGGCGACGCCGGGTCCGTCCACCCGGCCCCGTTCTGCGCCCTGGTGGCGCGGCAAGTCGGTGGCACGATCAGAGACCCGCCTGGGATACGCCATACTCGGCCTGGTCGCGGGAGTACCCCTCGAACTCCAGCTGCTCGATCAGCCCGGAGCGCGAGAAGGGCATGATGTCGAGGTAGTTCTCGGCAGCCTGTGCAGCCTGCTCGTTCCAGTTCGCATCGATCGCGTCGACACCGAAGGTGGCGTCGGCGTTGGAGTACCCCTCGAACTCCAGCTGCTCGATCAGCCCGGAACGCGAGAAGGGCATGGTGCTGAGGTAGTCCCGGGCGGCTCTGCGGGCGTTCTGCTGGCTCGCGGACAGCTCGGGCTCCGACTCCGGCTCAGTCTCTGGCTCGGGCTCCGGGGCGGGCTCGGGGTCCTCGTCGGGCTCAGCTTCGGGCTCGGGCTCCGGTTCGGGCTCCGGTTCGGGCTCGGGCTCCGGTTCGGGCTCGGGCTCCTCGGCGGGCTCGGACTCAGCTTGCAGCCCTTCGATGTCGGCTTCAGCAGTCGCCAGGGCCTCGTCGCGCGACGCCAGCTCTTGTTCGAGATCAGCGATCTGCTCCTCGAGTGCAGCGATCTCGTCGGTGGCGTCGGCTGGTGGATCGACGGCCGCGTCGTCGGTCTCATCGCCCGACCCACCCGCGCCGATACCCAGAAGGAGAGCAACCATGGCAGTGGCGGCCAGATGCCAGGTACGCCAGGTCTGGGGCTGCTTCGCATCGTCGTCACCGCCGGGTGGGGGACGCGAAGGAGAGGAGGCTGGCGGGCTGTGTATGACCATGCCTTTGGCGTCGCTGTGGCGGGACCACAAGCCCCATCTGCCACCGGCCCTGTGGTGCGTCCGCGACGCCCTCGCGGCCGTCGTCAGGGCCGGTGTTGGTGCTGCTCCACCGCAGAGGCAGGGCCCGAGGCGAGTATGCGGGTGCGCGCCTCCACGCGATGTGCATGACGCAACAACCAGCTCACCCGGACGGTTGCGCGCGGCGGGAGGGCAGGCCGCCCGTCGTCAACGCGGTGAGCCCACGTGCCAGCGACCGCACCACCGGCACTCGTAGGTCGACTTGGGGTCGCCGAAGCGCTGCTCGTGCTCGAGCGCGGCCTGCTCGGCGGCGACGCGGTTGGCGTGGGCGACCTTGGTCCGGCACTCGCGTGCCCGCTGGTGGCCGGGCTGGGGCGCGGGCGGTGGGCCGGCGGTCTGCCAGGGGCGCGGCCGCTTGCGCTTCCGTCCCTTGCTGGCCACCCTGCCCCCCTCCTGCCCGTGCGTCCGTGCCGGGTCGTGTGCGCGGCGCCGCCGACACGGCAGCGACCCAGGGCCACGAGCCGCCGACCGCGTGGGACGAGTCAGGCCCAGGCGAGCCCGCTGAGGTCGCGCGGGCGGGTCGAGCGTCGCACCCAGGCCGCGAAGGCCTCCTCCGCGACGCGCAGCACGCCCCACGCGCTGGCGATCACCATCGCGACGATCTTCAGCAGCCGCAGCACGTCATCCGCCTCGCGTCGAGTTGGGACCACGGTACCGGCCCGCTCCCACACCCGGCGCCCGCGCCCACGACCGGCGGCGACCCCGGCGGGTCGGGGCTACGGGCGGATGGTGGCCATCACGTCCGCGAGGATGATCAGCCGGTCATCCGCGCCGGCATCGCGCACCTCGACGACGACCATCGCGGTCACGCCGTCGTTGCTGATGACCCGGGGGATGGCGACGAAGGGGCCCTGCACGCCGGGCGCGAGGTAGCGGATCGCGGCGCTGCGCG